>NZ_JAHLEC010000016.1 GCF_018861705.1 Clostridium psychrophilum
TTCTGATTTTGTCCACCTCATTTCTTAGTCATGAGGTTTTATTATACTATATTCTTTTTGGGACATAATCAAATTCGGTATAATAGGACATTATCACAATTCGATCATATAAATATTGAAAATATACATTCTCAAATACTTGAGTTAAATTACAACATAAGATATAATAGGTTTATTGAATTTTTATATTTTTTATTGTAAAGGAGTAATACTTATGGGATTAAAAGATAAATTAACAAATAGCTATACACAAGCTTATTTAAAAAGATATGGTGATAGACTTACTCAAGCACAAGGACGAGTTCTATCAGTCAAAGTTGTGGAAAAAAATTATTTGAGAATATTTTACAAATTATTGGTAACTATTTTAGTAAAGGCTGACGGAAGCAAAGCGATTTCTAAATGCGTATTTAAGAAAAAACGTTGGTTCAAAAAAGCTCACTTTATTTCTGTGCTTCAAGGTCATTCTGTTGTAATCCAAGGAATGAAGGGAAAAAAAGGTAAAGAACATAGAGAACAAATTCAGATTGTAAACATTAGAAATATGACTACAAAAAAAGACTTGGTACCGATGAAGGGAAATGCTCCCAAAGTACAAAGAGTAAGAGCTGATAAACGTTTCAAATAAAAAAAATGATATATGACTTTTTAGTCATATATCATTTTTTTTGCATCCTTTTATATCTAGAATAGTAATTCTATCACTCATAATTAGTGCTTGTGAACTAAATACAAATACAAACTATTTATAAATGATATAATACCTGAGAAAAATAATATTATTAACCATTGCCCAAAGCCAAGTGCTATAGTATGAAATACATTTTGTAAAAAAGGAACATAAACTATGCTAACCAACATTAGTACTGATATACCAACTGCCCCAATTAAATACAAGTTTGTAAATGGATTTATTTCAAATATAGAATGTTTTTCTGACCTACATTCAAAAACATGTATAAGTTGAGATAAGACTAGAGTACCAAGAGCTAGTGTTCTACATGCCTCAAGATTCATACCATAATATTTACCACAGATAAATGACAATATTGTACAGACGCCTATTAAACATCCTCTAATTATTATTTTTTCTGTAAGTCCTCTTGAAAATACGCTTTCATTTTTCCCTCTAGGTTTTTCAAACATAATATCAGGATCTGCAGGGTCAACACCTAAAGCAATAGCTGGAAGTCCATCCGTAACCAAATTTACAAATAATATTTGTATTGGTAAAAGTGGATTTTGTAAATAGAATAAAGAAGCCAAAAACATGGTAAGCACTTCACCTAAATTACAAGATAATAAATATCTAATAAATTTTCTTATATTATTGTATATTACACGTCCTTCTTCAACTGCTGCAACAATTGTTGCAAAATTATCATCTAAAAGAATCATAGAAGCCGCTTCTTTAGTTACATCCGTTCCTGATATTCCCATAGCTATTCCAATATCTGCTTCCTTTATTGCTGGAGCATCATTTACACCATCTCCAGTCATGGCCACAATATGTTTCTTATGCTTAAATGCTTTTACTATCCTTAGTTTATGTTTTGGACTTACTCTTGCAAATATTCTAAGATCATCAATTTTTTTATCTAATTGCTTATCACTTAATTTATCTAATTCATCCCCTGTTATAACTTCCTCTAGAGATGAGCATATATCTAATTCTTTACCAATAGCATAAGCTGTATTTTTATGATCCCCAGTTATCATTACTGGTTTTATCCCGGCTATTTTGCACTCTACTACTGCCGCTTTTACTTCCTTCCTTGGTGGGTCAATAATGCCTGCTACGCCTACAAATATTAAATTACTTTCCAAGCTATCATTATGAGCAAGACCTGTCACCTTATATGCAGAGGCGATACACCTTAATGCCTTGTTTGACATAGCCTCTACAGCTCTTATCAATGCCTTCTTATAATTCGGCAGCATTGGCTGAACCTTTCCATCCACTAGTATATAATTACACCTTTCTATAACTCTTTCTGGAGCACCCTTTACGTAACAAGTTTCCTTATTGTTCTCTTTAACAATTACCGACATAATTTTTCTTGTTGAGTTAAAAGGAATTTCATATACGCGTCTTGATTTATTCAAAAAATCTTGCAATTCTTTAGTATTCTTAAAAAAGCCTTTAATTAGTGCTGTCTCTGTTGGATCACCAAATAAGCATTTTTCCATATTTTTTGCATTGAAATCGTAATTACAATCATTACAATATGTATATGCTTTCTTCATCACTACATTTAATGGTATCTTTTCTCTATCAATATTATAAATA
Source organism: Clostridium psychrophilum (assembly GCF_018861705.1). Lineage (GTDB taxonomy): Bacteria > Bacillota > Clostridia > Clostridiales > Clostridiaceae > Clostridium_AD > Clostridium_AD psychrophilum. Next base: position 2,291 of record NZ_JAHLEC010000016.1, read on the forward strand.
TGACCATCAAAATAAAATGCTTTTACTGTCATATTGTTTTCAGTTAAAGTACCTGTTTTATCTGTACATATTACCGAAGTACACCCTAAAGTTTCAACAGCTGGTAACTTTCTTACCAATGCATTTCTTTTAAGCATTCTAGATACACCTAGTGCTAATGCTACAGTAACAATGGCCGTTAATCCCTCAGGTATCGCAGCGACTGCAAGACTAACTCCCAATAAAAACATTTCATACATGTCTTGACCACGCCAAATGCCCATAAAAGTTACGACTAAACAAATAGTTATACAAAGTATAACTAATATCTTTCCAAGATGTGCCAATCTTTCTTTAAGCGGAGATTTCTCATCTTCAATGTTATGAAGCATATCTGCTATTTTTCCCATTTCTGTACTCATACCTGTTGCAATAACTTTTGCTTTTGCTTTTCCTGTTAGAAGTATGGTTCCCATATAAATGGTATTATCCTTAGAACTCGCACTTTTATTTACTCCAGCCGATTCTCCAGTAAGCAATGATTCATCTAGCATTGCATTATTGTCATCAGTCAAAATACAATCTGCAGGAATTCTATCTCCACTTTCTAAAATCACTAAATCACCTGGAACCAAATATATTGCATTTATTACAAGTACACCACCATTTCTAAATACTTTTGCTGTTGGGGCTGCCAGTTTACCAAGTGCCTCGAGTGAACGTTCAGTTTTATATTCTTGAATAAACCCTAATATTCCATTCATTATAACTATAATCAATATAGTTATTGCATCCGCTTTTTCTCCCATAATTCCTGATAATACAGTTGCAACAATTAATATCCATGTAATAAAATCATTGAATTGTGAAATAAATATTTGAAGTGCAGTTACTTTCTTTTTGTTTTCTAATTTGTTATAACCATATTTTTTTAATCTGTTTTCAGCATCTGCACTTGTAAGTCCTTTCGATGAAGGCCTACTATCATACCCAAATCCTCCTTGATTTTTATTATCCTTTGAAACCTGTTCGTTCATCACTGACTTGTACCCCCTTATACTTTTCTAAGAATAAGTAACCTCTCTTAAATGTTACAGATTCTTTAAATTACTGTATTTCTATTCTTTATTAATGTATGTGTTTGATTACTTACATATGAAAAAAATGTTATCTAATCTTTTAAATAAATCAAAATAATATAAATAACATTGGTTTTTTCTTTACAATATGGTCATTTAAATATAAAATAATACTGTAATGATTTCTTATGAAAACAATACAGATGAACAATAATTAGTAATTGTTATTCATCTCAAAGGAATATAAGGAGGCCAATTCGTGAAAAACATTATTTATATTACTGGGCATAAGAATCCAGATACTGATTCTATCTGTGCTGCTATTTCTTATGCTGAATTTAAAAATAAAACGGGAAAGATTACTGCTATGCCTATAAGGCTTGGTGAACTTAATCGTGAAACGCAATTTATACTTGATTATTTTAATGTAGAGGAGCCAAATCTTGTAACCACTGTTAAAACTCAAATTTCTGACTTAGACATAGATATTGTCGCTCCTATATCACCAGATATCTCTTTAAAAATGGCATGGTCCATTATGAAAAAAAATAATAATAAAACACTACCTGTAATAGATGAAAATGATAAATTAGCTGGTGTAGTTTCAGTTTCAAATCTTGCATCCAACTATTTAGATATTTGGGATAATTCTATACTTTCTAAAAGTAATACAACCCTTGAAAATATTCTAGATACTCTATCAGCTAAATGTTTGTGCAAACCGGAAGGAACACTTAAACTAACTGGAAAAATTATTGTAGCTGCTATGATCCCTGATAGTACAAAAGCAGTAATTGAACCTGGCGATATAGCCATTTGTGGGGATAGAGAAGATTCCCAAACATTATTAATTAATTCTAAGGTTTCTATTATTATAATTACTGGAAATCATGCTCCAACAGATAACATTGTCAAACTTGGGGAAACTAATGGATGTACAATAATATTAACCCCTTTTGACACTTTTACAGCTTCTAGATTGATAACACAGAGCATACCTATTGATTATGTTATGACTAGAAAAAATCTAGTTAGTTTTAATGAAAATGATTTTATTGAAGACATAAAACATATTATGATTGAAACAAGATATAGAAGTTATCCTGTGCTTGATAATGATAATAAAGTTATTGGAAGTATATCAAGATTCCATCTAATATCAGAGAAAAGAAAAAAGGTAATACTTGTTGATCATAATGAAAAAGCCCAATCTGTAAACGGACTCGAAGATTCTGATGTATTAGAAATACTTGACCATCATAGAATTGCAGATGTACAAACTGGTCAACCTATATATTTTAGAAATGAGCCTGTGGGAAGTACTTCAACAATAGTTGCTTCCATATACTTTGAAAATGGAATTAGACCTTCAAAGAGTGTTGCTGGTATTTTATGTGCAGCAATTATATCAGATACATTACTTTTAAAATCTCCAACTTCTACACTAGTTGATAAACTCACATTAAAGAGATTATCTCAAATTGCTGATTTAAATGTAGAAAAGTTTGCTAAGGAAATGTTTAAAGCTGGTACCTCTTTAGAAGGTAAAACTGCTGAAGAAATTTTCCATCAAGACTTTAAGACCTTTACCCTTAATAACTTTAAGGTAGGAGTATCACAAGTTGGTACAATGTATATTGAAGGTTTTGATCCACTAAAAGAAGACATGATAAAATTGATGGACAAAAAAGCCAAAGAAAATGGTTTTGCATTAATTTTACTAATGTTAACTGACATATTAAATGGTGGTTCAGTATTAATAGCTTCAGGAGAACATAAAGATGTTGTCTCAAAAGCCTTTAATATTACTCTAACTGATGAAGGTGTATATATTCCTGGACTTGTTTCAAGAAAAAAACAAGTTATACCACCTATTACAGTGGCTATGAACAAAATAAAATAAATTTTTTTACATAAAAACAAAGCATATACATTAATTGATGTACATGCTTTGTTTTTCTATTTTTGTAAATTGTTAGCCATTTGCCACATCTCGTCTGCAGTTTTTAAAGTAGTTGAACTAAGCTGAAATGCTCTTTGAGTTACAAGCATATCTGACATCTCTGTTGCGACATCAACATTTGATTTTTCAATGTAGCCCTGCATAACAGAGTAATCTTTACTTTGCACCATAGTAGCCCCTGGTTTGGGCGTATATAAATTATCACCTATGGAAATCATTGAATTATCACCTATAGCATCTGATATTTTTATTTTACCAGCTTGTATCGATAAATTCCCTTGTTTTATAGATACGTTGCCATTCGCATCTACCTTAAAATTATCTTTATTAAATTTATAAGGCCCATTCAATGTATTAATATTATTACCCTGGCCATCAAGTATGCTTAATCTATTTCCCTTATCATCTACGATTGTTCCATTTGCATCTGTTTGGAAATTGCCTGCTCTTGTGTATGCTTTGCTATTATCTGGCTGAGTAACTTCGAAATATCCAGAACCATCTATTGCTAAGTCAGTTGAAAGACTTGACTGTGTAAGTTGTCCTTGCGTAGAATCTCTTGTCCATTCTCCCGTGCGAACCCCTGTACCATTTTGAAGTGTTGCTTTTCCTGCACCCTTTGTAGATACAGGATATCCATTTCTATCAAGTGTCTCGTAAACAAGATCTTTGAAATTTGCATCGACTTTTTTATATCCATTAGTATTTGCATTTGAAATATTATTTGATATAGCATCTAGCTTTTCTTGTTGCTCTGCCATTGCACTTTGTGCATTCGATAAAAGTCTTAGCATTTGTTTCCCTCCTCTCAACTATTATTATGTTATCTCACTACTCCTACTTCATTTACAGCCTTTCCTAAAGTCTCATCAATAGCCTGTATGACTTTTTGATTACTTTCATAATTTCTCGTAATAGACATCATATTTACCATTTCAGTAGTTACATTAACATTAGATTTTTCTAGCGAATTTTGGTTTACAGAAACATTTTGAGCCTGGACAGGATTTGCTGCATCATATAAATTATCACCAACTTTTGTAATAGTCTTATAATCTTTAAAATCGGATATATCAAATTTGTATCTATTCACGCCATTAACAGAAATATTTCCACTATTATCTACCTGAAGTTTACCATCGGAAACATTTATGGGTCCAATTGCATTTGTTGTATTATCTTTACCTAAAACCTTATCTCCACTATCATTTACTAAATAACCAGTTCCATCAACTTGGAAATTACCACTTCTAGTGTAATAATCCTTAGTAGTAATACCATTATCTCTTCGCACTGTAAAAAACCCTTTCCCACTTAATGCAAAATCTGTAGCTTTATCCGTTGTAGAAAGAACACCTTGGCTAAAATCTGTGTTTACATCATCAATTTTACTTCCTTGACTTAATGATCCAATAGTGTTTTTTGTATTTTTACCATTTACAACGTTGTCATAGTTTTGTATAAGTACATCCTTAAATGATTTAAGCGCAAGATCATCACTTTTAAACCCAGTTGTATTTGCATTTGCTATGTTGTTAGTTACTGTGCTTTGTTTAGCTTCTCCAGTAATCATTCCTGTTACAGCAGTGTAAAGAGCTCTAATCATTTTCCCACTTCCTTATTAATTATTATTGGCATTTCATCAGGATAACGCATTCCATATGCCCTAGCCTTAATCTCAATGTTTCCTTTACTCATTTGGTAATTTATTTTAGCCCCACTTATTAAAATACAAGCTAATATCAATCCTATTCCTATTCCTATTAAAAGTTTTCTATCACTTAAAAAGTCTATTAATTCTTTTATCTTATGTATAAATCCTTTATTAATAGTACTTCCCCCTTACCTAGATGCGTGACCTCTGAAATTTCATCCAAGGATAATCCTTCGCTAAATAGCTTTTTTATCTCCTCAATCTTACTGCTGTTATCATTATGTAGTTCTTCTATAGGAGCTATATCATCGGTCTTATCTCCAGCTATATGATTATTTTCTTCTATAATAGTTTCATTTTCATTTTTGTTAAACATTGGTTCATTATTTTTAATTGATTTATTGTTTTTTTCCATAATTTCTTTCATATCCATAATTTCACTCTGAAGTTCCAAAATACTTTCTGAAAATTCTTGTCTAAGTTCACCTACTATAATATCATTATTTTTAACATCACCCATAGCATTTCCTAATACTCCATCAAAGGACTTATTCTGTTTTTTTATGGCGATAACATTTAGTATTATAAGAATTAATCCAATGAAAATTAATAAAGCAGTCATCTAATCCACTCCAAGTTTAATATATTACGTTTTCTGTATTCAAGACTTTAATTTATATCATATTTAAGTTTTAATAGGCCTTTCCTTAAGTTTATAAGTGCCCTACTATGAAGTTGACAAACTCGTGATTCAGATACGCTTAAAATACTTCCTATTTCCTTTAATGTAAGACCTTCATAATAATATAAAGTTAAAACCAACTTGTCCTTATCCTTAAGATTTTCAATACCTAGAGCCAAATACTCCATTTGTTCTTTCTCTTCTAAAGCCATTTCTGGACTTGGGCTTTTATCATCTTTTATTGTACCACTAAGTGGCATATCATCATCATCAGAAAATATTAAGTCCTCAAGAGATACTATAGATATATAATTTATGTTGTTTTCAATATCAGCTACATCAGAAATTGAAATTCCTAATTCTTTCGCAATTTCATGATTAGTTGGTTCTCTATAAAGACGTTTTTGAAGCCTATCAATTGCATAATTATAGCTATTAAGTTTATCCATAGCACCTTTTGAAATAGGACTATTACGCCTTAGTTCATCAATCATAGCACCTTTTATTCTTATTGATGCATAACTTGAAAATTTCATGCCCTTAGTTGAATCATATTTTCCTAAAGCATCCATAAGTCCTAGCATACCATAACTAATTAAATCTTCATATTCAACATATTTAGTTTTTCCAATTATTACTCTAGATGCAATATATTTAACTAAAGGTATATGTTTTTTAACAATTTGCTCACGTATATCAGTTGCTTTAGCTATGGACATATGACACCTCCTTATAATTTTTTCATTTGATTTCTCATAAGTTGAAATATATATTTTATTATTTTCTCGCGAGTTGCATTATCTATAAAATCAAGGCTTAAACCGCAAAACCAGTTGCCATCATTATCCTTTATTATTCTCATTGACTTACCAATTACATTTATATCTTCACCATTAACTAATAATGAAACCAAGAGAAAATCATTGAGCTTTACCTCCTGTGATACTTTTACTCTCATACCACTACCACTTAAATCAATTAACATAGCTTTTAAATAACTATTCTTATTAATTGTATTAATATTAATCTTTTTCTCACTTTTAAGGTTTATATACTTAACAGTTTTTATTAAAGGCATTCTTACATATTTTCTTCTTTGAATTTTTTTGATTTCCACTGGCTTTGATATAAGTAAGATAGGTATATTTTCAAATCTACGTCCTATAACAGTGGCTTTAAATTTATAAAGACTTTTTTCACCATAATAGATTACATCTATAATAGCTCCTTTGGATAATGGAACATATTCACCTGAATTAATAGGAACACTAATAGCCATGTATTCCGATGTTATGTCTTGTATATTACTATGAAAATATCTCTCATTAATCAATATTTCTAATTTTTTATTTATCTTAAACTCAACTTTAATCACTTGCCCCCAACCCCTTATGAAAAAATGCTGAAAATTCTTTTAAATAACCCCTCTATTCCCATGCCACTAGATTTATTACTCATACCTTCGATTTTGTCTGCTATACTAATTATATCCTTAGTAGCCTCAGAACTCGGATAACTAACAATAACAGGTTGTTGCTCTCTTACTGCATGTGTTACTTTTTTATCTTCACCAATCTTACCTAAATACTCGAGTTTCATATCAAGAAATCTCGTAACAGCATTATTAAACTTATTAAAGGTTAAATCAGCTTCATTATTATTTAAAGACCTATTTATTATAACTTTAGCAGACTTTTTAATATTAAAATGATTAACAGCTTTCAGTAGACTGTATGCATCTGTAAGTGATGTAGGTTCTGGAGTTGTTACTACTATTAAGTCTTCACAACAGGCAATAAATCCCAAAACGCTTTTATTTACCCCAGCCCCTGTGTCCATTATTATATAATCAAGTCCTTTTAAATCAGTAAGCTTATTTAAAAATATAGTTCTTTGAATTTCGCTCAAATCTTCAACCTTTGTGAGCGCCGATCCACCTGGAAGAAGTTTAACACCAAACGGACCTGTTAAAACAACCTCTTCAATCTCTTTACCATTAAATATAACATCAAATACATTATACTTAGATGAACATCCCATAAGAATATCATCATTTCCCATTCCTATATCTGCATCAAAAATCATAACTTTTCTTCCCATTTTTTGAAGTGCTATAGATAAATTAACAACTATATTGCTTTTACCTACGCCCCCTTTACCAGAGGTAACAGTTATTATTCTAGGCTTATTAGGTATTATACTATGACTTTCTTTTACTACCATTTGTCTTAATCTTTGTGCTTGATCTAACATACAGTATCCTCTCCTACAATAAGATTAACAATTTTATCTGCAGATAACTCTTTAATATCGTCAGGTACATTTTGACCTGTTGACACAAAACTAAGTGGTATCTGCGCGATATTTAATATGTTAAGAATGGAACCATAAGTGGAAGTTTCATCTAATTTAGTTACTATTATACTATTATAATGCAAAATCTGGTATCCTTCAATAATATATTTAAGGTCCTTATTCTTTGTTGTAGCACTTATCACCAAATGAATATTTTCTGTATGAACCTTCTCCACAAATGTTCTAAGTTCAGCTATTTGCATCTTATTTTTGCTGCTTCTTCCTGTAGTATCAATCAAGATTATCTCGCACTCACTCATGCTTTCCATTGCAGCTTCCATGTCATTCATTGTATATACAACATGAAAAGGTATGTTCATAATATCAGCATAAGTTTTTAGTTGCTCAACTGCACCAATTCTGTAAGTATCTATAGTAATAAGTCCTACTTTTTTTTTCTCAACTAATGCAAGTTTTCCAGCAAGTTTTGCTATGGTTGTAGTTTTTCCTACACCAGTTGGACCTGCAAGTACTACTCTCCCTTCGAGTTTTGGACTAGTAACATTTATCATACTTTTTAATACTGTTTTCAATTTTTCATATTCAGTAAGTTCTAAGTTTATGTCTTTAACTTTAATCATTATATTTTTAATAGTTTCAATATCCACATCACTATCTTCCAATATTTTTTCTATATCACTTTTAGTACTATCACAAGTTTTGTTTTCGCTTGCAAGATTACTAATCATAGTTTTCATTTTCATCATTTCATTCATAATGTTTTCTGAGTAATTATCGCCTTTTTCGTAAGCATGAGTAGCATCTCTATGTACTACTTTATTAGATTCCTCAAGTTTCCTATTATTAACTTTAATTTTATTTTCATGTTCCACAACCTTATTAATTGCGTCGAAACTACTTACTACATCTTTTTTTTGCTCATCTACTTTATTTTCAGTTGCTGCCGTTACTTCAATAACTTTTTTTGTGAATATACCTTTTAATCCTGGTTTACGAATTTTTCTTTGACTTATAATTACAGCATCAGACCCTAATTCATATCTTATTCTTGTCATAGCTTCATTCATACTTTTAACTATATATCTCTTTATAATCATTCTAGAGTCACAACTCCTTCAGTTTTAATTTCAACCTCGTTTGGTATCTCATTAAGAGAAAGTACACAGACGTTTGGGAAGACCATTTCAATTAATCGTCTAAATGCTGGTCTTATTTTTGGAGAAACTAAAATTACTGGTTGATTATTATGAAAATAAATAGTGTTAATATTAGTCTTAATAGAATTTAAAATTTTTCCTGTAGTATCTGGATCTACTGCGGGGAATGAACCTTGTATAGATTTTTGTATGTTATTTGCTATAACACTCTCAACTTCAGGTGCCAGCGTCATTATTGTAATTCTACCATTCTCATCAACTAGTCCATTACAAATACTGCGCCCGAGTGAAAATCGCACATACTCTGTTAATACTTCTGTATCTTTAGTTATCCTAGCATTATCTGCTAATGACTCAAGTATTGTTACCATGTCCTTTATGGCTACTTTTTCTTTAAGTAAACTTTGAAGAACCTTTTGCACTTCACCAATTGTCATAAGATCTGGTATTAATTCATCAACTACGGTATCATATTTTTCTTTTACAGAGTCTATAAGTAACTTAGTTTCTTGCCTACCTAATAGTTCATATGCATGATTTTTAATTGTTTCCGTTAAATGTGTAACCATTACTGTAGTTGGATCTACAACTGTTAATCCTTTAATCTCAGCATCTTCTCTTTGGTCATTATTTATCCATACTGCAGGTAATCCAAAGGTTGGTTCAATAGTATTAATGCCTTGAATAGTAATATCCTCCGAACTTGGATCAATGCATAACAACATACTTGGCATTAACTCACCTTTTATAATTACAGTACCTCGGATTTTAACTACATACTCATTTGTTTTAAGTTGCAAATTATCTTTAATTCTTATAGGCTGAACAACAATTCCCATTTCGATTGCGCATTGTCTCCTAACAGAAGCAATTCTTTGAAGTAAATCCCCTCCTGTAGCCTCGTCAGCTAGTGGTATTAGCCCATAACCTATTTCTATTTCCATAGGCTCTACAGAAATCAAATTCATTACGTTCTCAGGTTCTCGGTTCTCTGTTTCAGAAGATTGTTGCTCAGCACTTTGTGTTTCAATAACTAATTGATCTTTTTCATCCTTGTTTAAGAAATATGCACTAAGTGCCATTCCAATTGAAAGCAAGATGAAAGTAACATGAGGCATACCTGGTATCGCAGCCAAAACTAATAATACAGTTGAGGCTATACCAATAACCTTTGGGAATGCGGTTAATTGCTTTGTTATTTGGCTTCCTAAATTCATATTGCTACCAGATCTAGTAACTAAAATACCAGAAGCAGTTGATATTAAAAGAGCCGGTATTTGGCTTACAAGGCCATCTCCTACTGTAAGCTTAACATAGGTTGTTAGCGCTGTTGCAATTGGCATTTTAAGCATTACAACACCTATAATTATTCCACCAAAAATATTAATTATTGTAATAATTATGCCAGCTATTGCATCTCCCTTTACAAACTTTGAGGCTCCATCCATAGCTCCATAAAAACTAGCTTCATCTTGAAGTTTTGTTCTTCTATCTCTTGCTTGTTCTTCAGTTATAACCCCTGCATTCAAATCAGCATCAATACTCATTTGTTTACCTGGCATAGCATCGAGTGTGAATCTAGCAGAAACTTCAGCAACTCTACCAGCACCACTTGTAATAACTACAAACTGTATAATGATGATTATTAAGAAAATAATTATTCCAACGACATAATTACCTCCAACAACAAACTCACCAAAAGCCTCAATTATATTACCTGCATAAGCCTGTGTTAATACTAATCTTGTAGATGATATATTGAGTCCTAATCTTAAAAGTGTTGTAATAAGAAGTAAAGTTGGGAAAACTGAAAACTGCAAAACTTCTGTTGTAAACATTGTTAAAAGTAAAATTACAACTGCAAGTGTAATGTTAAACGCAATTATTACATCCACAAGAGCTGGTGGTAATGGGATAATTATCATTAAAACTATTCCTATTACACCAAATGCAACTATAACGTCTGAATTATTTTTAATATTAAACTTTACTTTTTGAGCCACAAATATCATCCTTTACTTTTTTTTCTTAAGTTTATACACCACTGCTAATATTTCTGCCACAGCTTGATACATCTCAGTTGGTATTTCTGATCCTATCTCTAATTCGCTATATATAAGCCTAGCTAATGGTTTATTTTCAATAATTGGTACATCATTTGCACTCGCGACCTCTTTAATCTTTATAGCCACATTATCTGCACCAATAGCTGTAACAGTAGGTGCCCCTTCCCCTCCTTGCTCATATTTTATGGCAATAGCTAAATGAGTTGGATTGGTAATTACAACAGTGGCATCAGGCACTTGTTGCATCATTCTACTTGTTGCCATTTCTCTTTGTTTCTGCCTGATTTTTGATTTAATTAGCGGATCTCCTTCTTGTTGCTTATATTCTTCTTTAATCTCTTGCATGCTCATTTTCAATTCTTTGTTGTGCTTATACTTTTGATATGAGAAATCAATTATAGAAATTATAAGCATAACTATACTAATCTTAAAAAATATAGATACAACTAAACTTCCGAACACTCCAAGCATTGCTTCCACTTTTAAGCTTCCATATGTCATTATGTCCATATAATTATCCTTAACAAAATTATAAGCTATGTAAGATATTGTACTAACTATGGCCAAGTTCTTGATTAAATCAACAACAGATCTCATTGAAAAAATTTTTTTGAATCCACTTATAGGATTTAGTTTTTTCAAATCCGGTTTTAGTGGTTCCCCTGTAAATATAAAACCAGATTGCATCAAACTTGCAACTATACCCATTAGCATAACAGGAACCACAAATGGTAAAACGAGAATTCCAAACTTCGTGAGCGATACAAAAAGTACAGTTTTAAAAGTATTCTCGGTAAGTGGAAGAGTTATGTAATTGTTTAAAAAAAGAATTAACATGTTTTTTAAATTATCTAATATATATGAACCAAGCGAAATCATTAAAACTGTTACTGTTACTAAAGTAACAGTGGATGATAATTCCTTACTTTTTGCTACTTGTCCTTTTTTCTTTGAATCGCTTTTCTTTTTAGGAGTAGCATCTTCAGTCTTTTCACCACTATCAGCTGAAATAAAAATCAGTGATGGTAAAACGCTGTAAAATCCTTTAATTATATCTGGAATAGTATAAAAAGATTTAACTATTAAATTTATAACAGCCGGAAGTACTAAAGAAAAACAACTTAATCCTATTAATATTTTTATTGGCATACCTAAAATCATAACATTTAACTGAGGTACCGTCCTTGATACAAGTCCTATACTCAAATCTGTTATAACAATAATTAAAATAATAGGTATTGCTATTTTTAATGCAAGTGTGAAGAACTGTATGAAAATATTTAGCATCATCATAGCTGTTGCTTGCGTTAACGTAAATTTTCCAATTTCAACAACACTAAAAGAATTAATAATAGCTCTGATTAACATATGATGACCATCCACGACAAAAAATATAACCATACTTATCCAGTAAAGTAAATTGCCAAGCAAAGTAACATTCTCATTTGATATCGGATCAAACATGCTCATCATTGAAAATCCGATTTGAAAATCCATAAGTTGACCAGCCATTTGTGCTGAAAAAAAACAAAACCTTGTTATGAAACCAAGCATTAATCCAGTAACAACCTCAGCTATACAAAATATTATAAGAGTTGCATTACTCGTAATTAAATTAACATTTCCATAATTAACACCTGGCAAAATTATAAAAGTAAAAACAACACAAAATCCAACTTTAACCATGGCAGGAGTAGACTTTGGAAAAAATATTGGTATACCCATAAAAAATGATGATATTCTTAAAAGTACCATGATAAAGCCTAAATAATAAGCAGTATTTATCAATGCATTTCCACCTAACCTCCCATGTTAGCGATGATTCCAAAAATTCTAGTTGTAAATTCCATCATTATATGAAGCATCCAACTACCCATTAACAATCCCATTAGTGCTGCAGCAATTAATTTTGGTACAAAAGTTAATGTTTGCTCTTGAATCTGCGTAGTAGCTTGAAATATACTTATTATTAGCCCTACTAAAGTAGCTACAAGCAAAATAGGTGCCGATACCAACATCGCTGTTTGAATAGCATCTTTTACTACCGTTAACACAATACCTTCAGTCATTTAATTCACCTCAACTAAAACTCATAATTAATGATTTTACGAGTAAATTCCACCCATCAACCATAATAAATAATAACAATTTAAATGGAAGAGAAATCATAACTGGTGGTAACATCATCATTCCCATAGCCATTAGAATACTACCTGTAACTATATCAATAATCATAAATGGTATAAATAGTAAGAATCCCATTTCAAACGATCGCCTTAATTCACTTATTAAAAAAGACGGAACAACAGCATATAACGGAACATTATCATATGTAAGTTTAGGCTTACCATTTGTAAGTATTACTTTACCTTTTGCATCTACTTGATTCTTAACTGTATTTTGCAATTTTCCAACATCTAAAAAAAGTTTTAAATCCTTCGCCCTAGTTTGCCTTAGCATAAAATCTCTCATAGGCTTTGACCCTTTGTCAATTGCAACCTGCTGGGTTATTTTGTTATTCAAATATGGCGTTAATGCCTCATTGTTAACTTTTGTAAACGTAGGTGCCATAGTAAAGAATGTTAAAAATAGAGCAAGTCCAATTATTACTTCTTTAGGTATTGCTTGTTGAAGCCCTATAGCATTTTTAAATAATGATAGCACAATAATTATTCTTACAAAACTTGTCGACATTATAACAATTGAAGGCAATAAAGTAAGTACTGTAAGAAGTAATAATAGCTTAATATTATCAACATATTCCTTTGGTGTACTTGCATTATCAACTGAAATATTAATTTTAGGTATTGGTAATGTTTGTGTAACCGCATTTACTTTTATTAAAGAAATACTCATTATTAACATAACCAAAGCAAATATAAGCAAGCTTTTATTTTTCCTTTTCATCTTTAACTTCCTTCTTAAACGTATGTTTTTTTAGCAATTCCTTCTTATCGATATATTTTTTAAATAGTTTATTATTGTTAACATATTTTTTAAATAGTTCCTTCATATCTTCATATTGTGGTATCTCTTTAATACCCTCAATACGAACAATTTCTTCTTTAGGTAATTCAAATAAAATTTTTATTTCCTTTGTACAAGATGACATTGCATATGCTTTATCACCTATTTTTACAACTACAATATTGTTTTCCTTAGATAAAGCAACTCTATCTAGTACTTTCATATATCTACCATCTTGCAATTTTCGAAGCTTACTTCCACCATACCTTAATGATAAATATAATAAAAATAATATAAAAGGTAAAAATATTATAATTTTAAAAATTAATAGTATAAACTCTCCATCCATTGTTTTATCTCCTACTTATCCCTGACTTATCACTATACTATTAAAATATATGTGAGATATTTTACCTTTTGTTAAAACTGGATTTATCCTTTGTATTAAAGCTGATTTTATAGTATCTATTCCTGATCCACTAAAGTCAGAACTTTTCTTTGATCTGAGATAAGTATTCACTATATCCCTAATAACAGGTTTCTGTGCTGTGATTTCTGTAGTTAAATCAGCATTAGTTTGATGTCCAACATAAACTGTTACCTTAAGGTATGTTGTTCCATTATTATCTAAAAGATTGACTAGAAATTCCTCTAATGAATAAGTTACCTCAGGAATTACTACAGCTTTAGCAGTTTTTGAAGATTTATTGCTAAAATAGTACATACCCCCAAAAGCCGCACCCCCAACTACAATTAATAACAATAAAATTATAATAACTTTGCTCAAAACATTTTCTTTCTTTTTTGGTTTTTCACTCATCTTGTACTCCCCCCCTTTTCACTGACTACAATTAGAATATTTACTCTTCTATTTAAAGCTCTATTGTTCGCTTTGATATGTTATGTCAAAACATCCTGTTTTTTTCATTCCATTTTCTCCTAGAAATCTCCGACGAATATCTTCCTTTTATACTTTATTATCAAATCAATTACTTCCTCCGTACTTTCTATAACAATATATTTTTTCCCATTTGTTAAAGTTATTAATGTTTCCGGCATCATTTCTATTTTTTCTATAACCTCTGCATTTAGTATAAATTTTTTCTTGTTAAAACCAGTAAGTATTATCATGGGCCCTCCTATGAGCTAAATATATATAGTAAGGTAAAAGGAATTTGTAAGTCTCAAATACATTAAGTATTTGAGACTTACTATAAATTTTAGTTTAGTTATGTTGTGGTTATCTCTTTAGGCCTATTAGATCCTGTAATATTTCATCTCCTGTAGTAATTGACTTACCTGATGCTTGGAAAGCTCTTTCTGCAATAATCATATCAGTAAACTGCTCAGAAAGATCAACATTTGACATTTCAAGAACTTTTTGAAGCATATCACCATATCCACTACTTTTATCTTCATCATTTACTATTCCTGATCTAACTTGAGCTGTCCCTGAATTAGAAGTACTTTGATATAAGTTATCTCCAGTTTTCTTTAATCCTTCTGGATTACTAAATGTTGCCATTGCAATCTGTCCAACTTCAGAAACACTACCATCCGCTAAAACGGCACTAATAACTCCATCCTTTGCTATAGTAAAACTAGTTACATTCTGAACTTTTCCATTCAAATCTGTAATTTTATCAGGTATTGATAATGGAACAAGTGCACTAGTACTTGCATTTTGAGGAGCTGCTGATTGGACATTTCCTGCTAGAGCGTAACCCATTACCCTAGCACCATCCGATGTTACTAAATTACCGAGATTATCTTTAATTAAAGCGCCATCCCTAGTATATGAAATTTCAGTTCCAGCACTTCCTCCAGTTAATTTACCTGCTACTAACGATGCTGTCGCAGTTGTAGCTCCCTTAGCAACTACAAAATATCCTTCACCATCAATAGCAACATCAAGATCTCTAGCTGTTGGCTGCATCGTACCTTGACCTACCAAAGTATCTATTCCTGAAATTTGAACGCCAAGACCTACTTGCTTTGCGTTCATTCCACCAAGACTTGTTCCTGGTGATGCAGACTCGGTAACATTTTGGCTTATCATATCTTTAAACCTAACCCTTGAACTTTTAAATGAAGTAGTTCCAACATTTGCTATATTATTTCCTATAACATCTAACTTTGCCTGATTTACCTTCAATCCACTTACCCCAGAATAAAATGATCTTAACATAATAATACCTCCACTTTTTTATTTTTAATTATATTAAATATAGGAACTGAAATTACGATTTTTAATTTATCACTTTGCTTCTGTATTTCCACAAAGTTAAGCTTCCTAATAAGGTCCGGCTTATATCATAACTACACTATCTATATTGGTTATTATCTTTCCTTTACTAGCGTCTTTGTCAATTGCAGTAATTACAGTTCGATTTTTAATACTTGTAATCAACGCCATATTCTTATATAATATTAAAGATTGTTTTGCACCCTTACTCTCTGCCATATTTATGCCCTCATTGATTTTTTTTAGGTCATCATCTTTAATATTAATATTTCTACTACTAAGCCTTTTCGTTGCATGAGCTGATATAGTAAAAACTTCTTGTTTTTCTATTTGTTTATTTAAGACTTGATTAAAAGAACTTTTATCCTTACTATTCATAGTTTGTTCTTTATTAACTTTACCTTTTGTATTTTGAGTTCCTACTTTTGAATACTGAGTGAAATCATTAGTTGAATATAATTTACCATTTACCACTCTATATGACATATTTAGCATCACCTTACCGTCTTAATTAATCAATTTTATCCTACTTTTGAGATATCATCATATGTTATATCCTTAGTAACATCAACACCATTTTCTTGATATGCTACAGTTAAATTAATTCCATTTCCATCTTTGCTTACACTTTTAACAGTTCCTGAATATACTTTGCCATCAGCTAATGCAGCAGTAGTCACTTGTTTGCCCATTAAACTTATAGCTGCTGAGAACCCAGTATTTCCATTTAAATAGTCTGCTTTCGTATCTGGTACATCAATAACATCTGTTAATGTGTCCGCTGGAAAATCTTTTGTAGATCCATCTGCCAATTTTACTGCTAAATATGTTGCGCCTGAATCCTTATAAGCTGCCTGTACAGTGCCTCCATATTGTACACCTTTATCATCGTAACTACTAAAAGCTACAAGTTTACCCGTTAAAGAAGCTGAACTTGCAAAACTCATCGTGTTATTTAAATTATTCATTTGTTCAAGTGACGAAAATGTTGCCATTTGAGCTACAAATTCTGTACCATCCTTAGCATTAGTTGGATCTTGGTTAGAAAGTTCCGCAGAAAGAATTTTCAAGAAAGAATTTTGATCAAGCGCTGCATCTTTTTTTACAATTGCAGTTCCTCTGCTAGTTGTTGCTGCTGTATTTGCAGTTTGTAAACTTGGAGCCGCTGCTGTTACATCAGTTGCCATTTTGATCACCTCTAAACATTAATTTGTGTTTCAGATTAATTAAACAAATTTATTTACCTGATTTTCTTCTATAATATAATTATTAGTTATAGGAATATCTTCTTCTGTATCAATATTTATTCTTGAGTTATTATTTTGTCTACCACTATTATTTTGTGTACCATTATTGTTTTTTCCATTAGAATCCTTACTAAAAAACGTTGAATCTTCATATATTCCTATATCTAAACTATGGATTTTAATATCCATATTTTTTAACCTATCGCTAATATCTTGAATATTAGTATTTAGCAAATTATAAGTGTCCTTGTTTTGGGCAGTAATACTTGCCTTCATAACTCCACTCTCTATAGTAAGCTTAATTGTTATTTCTCCAAGTTCCTTAGGATTCATTTTCACTATTAAATTCTTAATGCTGTTGGTTTCCATAAATTTTATATTTTTAATAACATCTACTTCAAAATTATTTTTGTTAACTGTTATATTAGATACTTCAACTTTGGATGTATCAACAGTTTTTACATTTTCAAATTGGTTCATGAATGTGACTGCTTTTGATATTTTTGATTCATCCTTATCTTGACCAAGTAAATTATTAAGAAATTTGTCACCAAAAGACTTATTTCCCATTGATTTTTTTTCTTGTCCCGCATTATTAGATCCTTGTTTGGCTATCACAGAATCAATGCTCAAACTCATCTTTGTGCTTTGCTTTAATTCCTTTAAAGGTAGATTATCCTTTAATGAATTCAGATTTACCTTTGTATCAGCGACTTTAGTTGTTAACTTTTGTAATACATCAAGTTTTTTTAAATCAGTCTCTCTATTATTAATTGAAGTTTTGTCTACAGTTTGTATCATAGAAGACAATGGTTTCATTACTTGCTTGATTTGCGCTACTTTATCAGGCAATTTTCCGTTTTCTATCAATTGTTCCAAGGGTTTCTCCGTATTTTGTTTTAATTCATCAATAGCTGCTTTAACATAATTCATTACCTTCGATTCTAGTTTGTTATTAAGAACTGAATTTTCAAAATCAACTGTGGTTTTGCCGGTTACTTCGCTCTTTTGATTAAATGCCTTTAATAAACTAAAATCTCCCTTTGCCTCTTTAACCTTTGTAGTTAGTTTTTGTATTACATCAAATATCTTTGGTGAAGTCTTATCAATTTTTGAACTCTTAATTAAATCTACTATTTCGCTAAGATTATTTTTAAGCAAATTCTTCGTTTTAGAATCTAATTTTTCCACTCCTAGTAAGTGTTCTATATTAACAGAACTATTTTCATTTTTATCGTTACTAGTAGTTGAAGTCTTTACTAAACTTTGAAGTAATGATCCTAATGATTGTAAAACCTGTTGAACCTGTGCCACTTTTTCTGTAGAGTTATCATTTCCAACCAATTGTTCTGATGATTTAACTGTATTTTGTTTTATTGCTTTAATTGCAAATTCAACAAAATCTATTACTTTTGATTCTATTTTAGTATTAAAATCTTGATTATTTAAATCTACTGTTGTTGGACCTTTTACATTAGTTTTGCCTTCAACTGTGTTTTTTTCATCAACAACTTTTAATAAACTAAGATCTCCCTTTACTTCTTTAACTTGAGTAGTTAGTTTTTGTATTACATCAAATATCTTTGGTGAAGTCTTATCAATTTTTGAACTCTTAATTAAATCTACTATTTCGCTAAGATTATTTTTAAGCAAATTCTTCGTTTTAGAATCTAATTTTTCCACTCCTAGTAAGTGTTCTATATTAACAGAACTATTTTCATTTTTATCGTTACTAGTAGTTGAAGTCTTTACTAAACTTTGAAGTAATGATCCTAATGATTGTAAAACCTGTTGAACCTGCGCCACTTTTTCTGTAGAATTATCATTGCCAACCAATTGTTCTGATGATTTAACTGTATTTTGTTTTATTGCTTTAATAGCCAATTCAACAAAATCTATTACTTTTGATTCTACTTTAGTATTAAAATCTTCATTATTTAAATCTACTGTTGTTTGGGCTTTTACAGTAGTTTTACTTTCAACTGTGTTTTTTTTATCGGGAACTTTTAATAAACTAAGATCTCCCTTTACCTCTTTAACCTTTGTAGTTAGTTTTTGTATTACATCAAGTATTTTTGGCAAAGTCTTATCAATTTTTGAACTCTTAATTAAATCTACTATTTCGCTGAAATTATTTTTAAGCAAGGTTTTTGTCTTAGAATCTACCTTATCTACTCCTAGTAAGTGCTCTATGTTAACAGAGCTATTCTCATTTTTATCGTTGTTAATAGTTGAAGTCTTTACTAACCTTTGAAGTAATGAGCCCACAAATTGTAAAACATGTTGAACCTGTGCCACTTTTTCTGTAGAGTTATCATTGCCAACCAATTGTTCTGTTGATTTAACTGTATTTTGTTTTATTTCTTTAATAGCCAATTCAACAAAATCTATTACTTTTGATTCTATTTTAGTATTAAAATCTTGATTATTTAAATCTACTGATATTTTGCCTTTTACAGTGGTTTTACTTTCAACTGTATTTTTTTCATCAACAACTTTTAATAAACTAAGATCTCCCTTTACGTCTTTAACCTTTGTAGTTAGTTTTTGTATTACATCAAATATCTTTGGCGAAGTCTTATCAATTTTTGAACTTTTAATTAAATCTACTATTTCACTAAGATTATTTTTAACCAAATTCTTCCTTTTAGAATCTAATTTTTCCACTCCTAGTAAGTGTTCTATATTAACAAAACTATTTTCATTTTTATCGTTACTAGTAGCTGAAGTCTTTACTAAACTTTGAAGTAATGAGCCTACAGATTGTAAAACCTGTTGAACCTGTGCCACTTTTCCTGTAGAGTTATCATTGCTAACCAATTGTTCTGACGATTTCTCTGTATTTTGTTTTATTGCTTTAATTGCCAATTCAACAAAATCTATTACTTTTGATTCTACATTAGTATTAAAATCTTGATTATTTAAATCTACTGTTGTTTGGCCTTTTACATTAGTTTTGCCTTCAACTGTGTTTTTTTCATCAACAACTTTTAATAAACTAAGATCTCCCTTTGCCTCTTTAACTTGAGTAGTTAGTTTTTGTATTACATTTAATATTTTAGGTGATGTCTTATCAACATTTTCAATCTTTGAACTTAAAGATTGCAATAATAGTTCAACATGTGCCCTTCCCTCAGTTAACTTATTTATGCCTACTAATTTTTTTGATGATGCATTCTTTGTTTTGACCAAATTTTCACTTTTAATTTTGATTATTACTTTGTTTAAACTTTTAGTGTTTTTTTTATTTTGGCTCTTGGTATAACTACTAGGGACATTTAAGCTTAAATCTTTTTTAAAATTTAATTCTTTACAGTCTAAAACTTTTTTAAACTGTTCTGTTTTGTCTGATTTTTTAGGGGTATAAATTGTTTTAATAATTTGAGAAATGCTCGTATCAATATTTACATTCAATTTTTCTCACCTCCTTTACTTATAATTATTTCTAATAAAAGCAAACAGCGCAAATTCATCATTTGATTTTTGTTCAATTAAATTTTGTTCTTTTACAAAAGCGCTTTTCTGTTTTTCTTTTAAAATTTCAACAGTCTTCTTTTCAACTTGGCATTTTTTAAGTTCTTGTCGCTTTTGCTCAAGAATCTTGCCTTTATCTTCAAATAATAGTGTATTTTTATCAATTGCAAAATTTATAGCATTCAAATAATTTTGTTTGATTTTCTGATGAACTATAGTATCATACGAATCTATATTTCTATGATTCTTATATTTTTCTTTTAAATCAGTTAGTTCTTTTTCTACTACATCTTTTTCTCTTTGTGCTTCTTTAAATTTGATTTTACTTTTGTCCTCATGATTTTTTCTAATATCAAGTAGTTTTTGTAGTCTAAACTTGTATACCTCAGCCAATGTGAATATCCCTCCCTAAGAACATTTAATTGAATATATTTTTTAGCATACTTAAACTATCATCAAAATTAGTATTTTCATTAATACCCTGCTTTAAATAAGCTTCAATATTATCATTATACTTAATTGCATTGTCGATTTTTATGCTACTCCCTTTTACGTAAGCACCTATATTTATTAAATCTTCTGAATCTTTATAAGTTGCCATTAAATCTCTAGCTAAAGATGCGGCTTGCTTATGCTCCGTTGTTGTAATTTCTGGCATTAATCTACTAACACTACTAAGTACATCTATTGCAGGATAATGATTTTTCGCAGCAAGTGTTCTAGACAAAACAATATGCCCATCTAGTATTCCACGAACTGCATCAGCTATTGGTTCATTAAAGTCATCACCATCTACAAGAACCGTATAAAAAGCTGTAATAGATCCTTTGTCTGACATTCCACTACGCTCCATTAATTTAGGTAACATTGCAAATACAGATGGAGTATATCCCTTACTTGCTGGCGGTTCCCCAATTGCTAGTCCTATTTCTCTTTGCGCCATGGCAAATCTTGTTACTGAATCCATCATTAAAATTACTTTTTTGCCTTGGTCTCTAAAATATTCTGCAATAGCAGTTGCTGTAAAAGCACCTTTTAATCTTACTAAAGCTGATTTGTCAGAAGTTGCACATACTATGATTGATTTTTTCATACCATCTTCCCCTAAATCCTTTTCTATAAAGTCCCGTACCTCTCGTCCTCTTTCTCCAATAAGAGCAATAACATTTACCTCTGCTTTTGCTCCCCTTGCAAGCATTCCAAGTGTTGTACTTTTTCCAACTCCACTACCTGCAAAAATACCAACTCTTTGCCCTTCACCACAAGTTAAAAATCCATCAATGGCTCTAATTCCAGTAGGCAAAATTTCTGTTATCCTACGTCTTTTTAAAGGATCTGGTGGAGATGCATTTAAAGAATAAGTTGTATAACTTGTAATTTCCCCACCATTTAAGGGATTTCCAAGTCCATCCAAAACTTTTCCAAACAATTCGTCAGAACACTTAACGTTTAGTGGAGCTCCAGTTGGTACTACTCTACAACCTGATGATATACCCACTAGTTCACCAAGGGGCATTAATATTACATCTTTATCACGAAATCCAACAACTTCGCATGGGATCTCTTCATTTAACTTATTATAAATATTGCATACTTCACCAACAAAAGCTGTTATCCCCTGAACTTCAATTGTTAGTCCTATAACATTTTTAACTGCCCCTTCTGAATAAGTGTAATTAATCTCAGGAATTTTACTCATTAAGTATTTGAAATTTAGAGCTATCATATTTTTTGCCCTTTCTAAATTTATATTTGCTCTTCCTTAAAAATTTCCACAATTTTTTCTATACCATAAGCTATGCTAACTATACTTTTACCTGTTTCTTTTTCAATAACAGCTGTTCCATCATCTAAAAGATTGTCTTGTATTACGAATATATCTCCTTGAAATGCAAACTTTTTTTTCCAAATCTCAACTTGACTCTTTATCATGTCAAAATGAGTACTATTGCTTTTTACAATATAAAATTTTATATCTCTTTCAGCTTTAATTGTATTAAAAATCATTTCATTTAAAGCATCTTTTTGAGTTACTTCTTTTTTTAATATGCTCTCGGCAATGGTTACAATTAAATCTTTTATATGCTTTTCCTTTTCAATTAAATAATCATTGTATTCCATTTTTGCATTTACTAATATGGAATCTGCTTTTTTACGAACTTGCTTAGCCTCTTCAATTGCGACGCTAAGATTTTCATTATATGCAGTCTCATAACCTTCTTTACTCCCTTGTGCATACCCATCTTTGATAGCTTGAGTTTTTGCCTCTTCTGCATCTATATATGCTTTTGAAATAATCGCTTCGCTTTTACGTTTTGCCTGATCTAATGTATTGCTAGCAATAGTTTCATAACCTTCCATATCAGCATTTTTAATACCATAATTATCATCCATAGATACATCAGGAACTTCACTTAACTGTGTGTCAATTTTCTTATCCCCTTGTTCTATAATTCTTGAATTTTTTATCACATTAAAGGACAATTGCATTCTCACCGCCCCTTGATATTACAATCTCTCCGGCTTCATCTAATCTTCGTAGAACATCAACAATTTTTTGTTGTGATTTTTCAACATCTACGAGTCTAACTGGCCCAAGGAATTCCATATCTTCTTTTAAAGACGCTGAAGCCCTCTTAGATTGATTCTTAAATATAACATCCTGCACTTCTTCAGAACATCCCTTTAAAGCAAGAGATAAGTCCTTAGCATCTATTTCTCGAAGGAATCTTTGTATTGAAACATCATCCAAAGTGATGATATCTTCAAATACAAACATAGAGTTTTTAACTTTTTCTGCTAGTTCTACATCCTCTTTTTCAAGACCTTCAGTAATGTTTTTTTCAGTGTTTCTGTCTACTTGGTTTAAAATACCAACAAGGGAATCAATACCACCAACTACAGTGGTATCTGTTCTAATAACAGAAGATAACTTTCCATTTAAAACTTTCTCTATTTCTCTAATAACCATTGGTGAAATATTACTCATAGTTGCAATTCTAAAAGATACTTCACTTTGCAAATCAAGAGGCAAGGATGCCATTATATTAGCAGCTTTGTCTGACTGCATATAACACATGATAAGTGCAATAGTTTGTGGATTTTCATCAATAATAACATTTAAAAGTTGATTTGCATCCGCTTTTCTCAAAATAGAAAATGGTCTGTATCTTTGTGTTTCTTCTATAACTTTATCCAGTATTCCTTTAGCCTTTTGCACCCCAAGTGCTTTTGAAAGCAAATTTCTTGCATACTCTAATCCACCTTCTAAAAGAAAATCCTTTGCTTTGTTCATTTCCATAAATTCATCTAAAATCACTTGTTTTTGGTCAGCCTTAACAGAGGTTATATTAGCAATTTCATAGATTATCTTTTGGATATCTCTTTCTGGTAGTTTTTTCAATATAGCCGCTGAGGCATCTGGACCTAAAGTAATAAACAATATAGCTGACTTCTGAATTCCCGTAAGTTTTTCACTCTTAGCCATTATTTATCACCTCTCATCCTCTGTCATCCATGACTTAATAATATCTGCAACCTGTTCTGGTTTTTCTGCTGCATACTTTTTAACTTCATTCTCTTGAATTGCTTTCTTATTTTTAGTACTAGTTACAATAGGTGCATGTTTTTCTGGCTTCTTTGGAATAATCTCATCTTCAATCATTGTGTCAAATCCTTCTGGTTCAATTTCTTCCTTCTTACTAGATCTACGAATTACAACAAACAATATAATGAATGCTATAACAGCTAAAACTCCACATCCAATCCGAGTATAAAGTACTTTATTTGCAGCCGCTTTGTCTGCATTTGCTATATCAAGAAGTGCTTGCTGAGCAGCTTTTTTAGCATCGGTATTGAAGTATAAGCCTTCTACGCTTATAGTATCTCCCCTTTTACCAGAGTATCCAGTCGCTTGTGCTACTAAATTGTTTACTGATGTTTTAGTAGCTTGATCCAAATTACCATCTAGTACTACTGAAGTAGTTAGTTTTGTAATTGCTCCTGGTGCCCTAGTTAAAACATCATCAGTTTTTGAAACATCATAATTCTTAGTACTATCTCTACTCACTACATTCCCATCTTTAGCATTTGTTTTAGTTGTAGCAGTAGTATTTTGCGTTGCTGAATCTACAGGACTAGTTGATAAACCAGTACTAGTGCCATTGTTCCATGTATCAACATCATGCGAACTTACTACTGCTCCCTTTGTAGCATATGTAGTAGAATTTCTTGTAAGTGCATCAAAATTAAGCTCTGCATTAACAGAAACTTTAACGCCATCTTTATATACGGGCTCAAGCAAATTAGTTATTTTATCTTGTAATGTCTTTTCAACTTGTGCCTTTAATGCTTGTTGAGTTTCTGTTGAGTTAGTTAAAGTCTCTTTATCCTTATCGTATAGTCCAGCAGTTAACAGTTTAAAATTATCTGAAATTACGCTTACATTTTCCTTTGGAAGATTCTGCACTGCTCCAGTTAATAATGCAACTATTGCCTTTACTTGATCATTATTAAGAGTATTGCCTGGTTTAAGTTTTACAACAACTGATGCCGTAGCTGGATCTGTATCTTTGACAAAAGCAGTGCTATCAGGCATTACCAAATTGACCTTAGCTCCCTCTACTTGTGGGAATGATTTAATAGCCTTTTCTATTTCACCAGATAATGCCCTTTGGTACATAATTTTAGTTTGTGCATCCGTAGGTGCCATTTGACTGGTATCAAAAAGTTCAAATCCTTTGCTTCCATCCGTAAGGGGAACCTCTGACATAAGTTGCATTCTAACACTATCAATTTGTGCCTTAGGTACTAATATGCTAGTACCACTTACCTTATAACTAACTTTATCCGTTTTTAACTGTGTTAGCATTGCTCCAGAATCAGTTGATGACAAATTTGAAAATAATACATCATATTTAGGTGTAAGTGCAGATACTAAAAAAGATATAAGTGCTATTATAATTACGACCGTAAGTATACTATATGCAATCTTTTTGTTTTTGCTTAAATTACGCCAGCCTTGCAAAAGCTTATTTTTCATTTGAATAAATTTGTTCATATCTAATCACTTCCTATATTTGCATACTATTAAATGAATTATATGCATCTACAAGTTTATTTCTAATTTGTACTGCTGTTTCTAAAGACAATTTAGCTTCTGATGTAGTAAGCATTACCTTTTGTACATCAGTTTCATCGCCCTTTATAAATTTTTGTGTAATGTCATCTGATGCTACTTGTTTATTATTTACATCATCTAATTTTTCTTTTAAAGTATCTAAAAAACTAGTGCCTTTATCAATGCCTGTTACAGCATTTGTTTTAAGTCCATTAGTAGCTGTACTATTTGCAATAGTATTGTTTACATTAGTATTAATATTCATAAAACACTCTCCTATTTACCTATTTCTAAAGCTTTAGAAAACATACTTTTCTCAGCTGCCATAGCACTTACATTTGCCTCATATGCTCTTGTAGAAGCAACCATGTCTGCCATTTCATTTGTGATATTTACATTTGGCATACTAACATATCCGTCTTTACCTGCATCTGGATTTGTTGGATCATAAACACGCCTTAAAGGCGAGGCATCATTTACAATTCCAACAGACTTAACTCCTTTAAAGCTTGTCTTATATGTACCCGTTGTTTTATCTAATTCTTGTTGTAAATTCTCTTGAAACACAGCTATCTTCCTTATGTATGGTTTCCCATTTGCTCCTCTAGTAGTAGTTGCATTCGCAACATTCGAAGATATTGTATCCATTCTTAATCTTTCTGCGGTGAGTCCACTAGAACTTATTCTCATTCCCATAAATGCATCATTCATTGTGTATTATTTCCCTCCCCCTATAATATAGCTTGTAAGTGAAATTTTACTATTAACTTGAGTAACCAAAGCATTATACATTAAAGTATTTGCTGCTTGATTAGTCTCTTCAAGATCTATATCTACGTTATTGCCATCCTGCCTTGAACTAGTACTCTCATCCCTTTTAACTGCAATTTGACCATTGCTACTTCCTGCTTGTATATCTTTACTATTATCAGTTTTCATTGTATCTGCAGCCACAGTGTCTTTTAATGTATCCTCAAATGTGACATACATCTCTTTATAGTTTTTCGTATTTATATTTGCAATATTATTTGCACTAACTTTGCTTCTTAATGCGGACGCATCCATACTCTTTTTAATTAAACTATAAGTATCATCACCGGAAATCCCAGTCACATTCACATTCATCATCTCCCATACTGTATCAATTAGACATAAAACCTAAAATTTCTTCATCTAACTAATATATTCCATACTTCAAATATTATTATATACTATTTATTTATTTTAGTGAACATCTTTTTTATATAATTTTTATATAATTTTATTCATTCTAAAATTTAACATACCATAATATACTGCTATAATGACTATTTTAAGTGTTATGTTTACTTAAGTTGAAGTAATATGACATTAAAGGTTTATTTCCAATTATAATTATATTATACATTATTGTTGTATTTTGTCTATAGAACCAATAAAAGATTATTTGGAAATAAAAAAAAGCAGATAAAATCTCAAGAAACTGAGCTATTTATCTGCTTCTAATATTGCTTAATATTTGTAATGCATCCTGTGGTAATTTATTTGATTGAACCATCATTGCAGTTCCTGCTTGTATGAGAATATTATCCTTAGAATATTCTATCATTTCTCCAGCTAAATCTGCATCTCTTAAACCACTATCAGCAGATTCTAACTTCTCGGACAGCTCCATTGTTGAATTGTAAGTACTTGTAAATCTATTCTCTAAAGCTCCATATTTACTTCTCGCAGAAGTAATTTCGCTAAGTGCTTTATCTACAATTTTTAGAGAATCATCTGTATTATTTACATCTACGGTTGTAGTATTTAAATCTAATCCTGTTGTTGCCGTAGTTAAATCGAATACTGGTATATCAACTTTTTCTCCTTCATTAGCACCTATAACCATTGGTATTGTATCGGGCTTACCACCAGCTAAAAGCTTAACTCCATTAAACTCAGTGTTATTTGTCATATCGTCTATTCCCTTTAAATTTTGGTTTATTTCAGTTTGAATATCATTTTTATCTGAATCTGTTGTAACTCCCCCCGCTTCTACCAATAATTCTCTAATTCTCTGTAGATTACTAGTTATACCATCAAGCCCACCTTCTGCAGTTTGAAGCATGCTAACTCCATCTTGAGTATTTTCCCCTGCCATTTGGAGCCCTCTTATTTGCATTCTAAATCTCTCACTCTGAGCAATACCAATAGGATCATCTTTTGCACTATTTATTTTAATACCTGAAGATATATTATTTAAGGCCCCACTTTGCTTAGTAAGATTTTGGGTATATGCTCTGTATATCTTTAAAGATGCTGAGCTTGTACTTATTATCATAAAATCAACTCCGTTAAAGTTTTTTAATTATTATCTATTTAGACAGTTTGATTTACTCTCTCTCTTAATACTTCGTTTAAAGAGTTAATAACTTTATATAAATTTCTATAAATGTTTTTTGCCTTATAAAAAAATAAATTCTACAACAAAATAAGCACCAGCAACTACTCCTTTAGTCACTAATGCTCATTCTAATATTTTTTTATCATCCATTTATTTTATAGCCTTTAGTTTCGAAAACTTCATGCTTCAAATTTTCCTGCTCAGCTGATATAACATCAGTTTTATGTTCTAAAGCTCTCAATATTTGAGTATGTTCTTCCTGTGTTGTTTTAATTGATTTTATATCACCTTGCATTGATTTCATGTCACTTTGCATTACTTTTAGAATATCTAATATTTCCTTATCCATAAATTCACCACCTAGACCTTTTTCTATTATTATATCATATCCCAAGTAAGGTTAAAATAATAAATTGTATTTTTCAAAATCATTTTTATTTACCTAATATGACATAAACCACCAGATAGCAGGTTATATAATGAGAAAATTATTTTCATCTACTCCTATGCCCAGACATCCAAATGCTGTCCTACATTAGGCTCTACTGCAACATTCTTCATCATTTCTGTCATTTGACTTGAAGTTTTCTTACCAGTATCCATTGCAATCTTCATCACTGATACACCAGCTGACTGTTGTACTCTTGCTTGACTCATTATCATTGATAGTGCACCTATATCCATCTTTTGCCCCCTCTTTATTTCCATATTATTCATTATTGCAAATCCCCAAAATTCACACCCCTGAGATACGAATATTCTATTTTAATAATTCCATTACTGATTCTGGTGATTGATTTGACTGAGCAAGAATTGCTTGTGTAGCTTGAGTTATTATATTCCTTTGCGCAAGGTCTAAAGACTCCTTAGCCAAATCAGCATCTTCGATTCTTGAATTACTGGAAGTCAAATTTTGTTCATACTCCGCAAGTTTTCCACTAAAATATTGAAGACCTTCTTCAATAGAACCAGCTTCTCCCACATAAGATGCTACTTTTTTTATAGCAGTGTCTACTTTATCTAAAGCTTCAACTGCATTTCCTCTCGTACTTACATTAATTCCGCCTAACCCAATGTCGAAAACTTTTACCTCAAATGACTCTATTTTAAATGCATCACCAGCATTTGCTCCTGATTGTATATATATAGTTTGCTTAGGTGGAATTAAAAGTTTTTTCCCATTATACTCCGTACCGTCAGCTACACTATCAATATCTTCTAATATTTGATCAATCTCATTTTGCATAGCTTCTCTATCCTCAGTTCCAGAAGTATCACTAGCTCCTTTAAGTGAAAGCTCCCTTAACCTTATTAAGCTATTATCTGAAATTAAATTTAAAGAATTGCTCATTTCTGTAGATAAGTGTATTCCTTCCTGAACATTTATCTGAGCTCTTGCCAATCCTCTTATTTGGGCTTTTAATTTTGTAGAAATACTACTTCCAGCGGCATCATCACTAGCACTATTAATCTTTAAACCTGATGAAATCTTTTTCATTGATGTTAATAAACTCTTTTCATTTTTAAGTAATTTATTTGTAACTTTCATCCTGTTTATATTATGAGTTATTACCATACCACATCGCTCCTAACTATCAATACAAATGACCCTTGTATATTGATTTAATACAACTTCTTCTCTATTTATCGTAATTAAATTAAATAACTTAAGTATAATTTTTAGAAATTTCCAAGATATACTCTTTATTCTTTGTTTCGTTGCATAATCCAAAAATCAAATAAAAGTATTAAAGTTAATACAGCTATTCATACCAATATTAAGAATTGTTTTAATGTTAATTTCAAATTAAAAGGAAATCAAGCTGGATCTAAACTGGTACCTATAGACTAGACACAACAAAATGAGCACCAACAGCTATTTCTATAGCCACTAATGCTCATTCTAGTTTTTTTCCATCTTTTGTTCTTCTACTTTCACTATCTATTGTGCTAACCTGTGCTGCTAAATTGTCTAACCTATCATTCAACTTTTTTAGGTCTTGTGGAGTAACAGCGACTTGTTTACCTTGTTCCGATATCTCTCTCATTTGTAACAGCTTTGCTTCTTTGACATTAAGCATCTTCTGTCTGTCCTGAGCCCACTTCAGTTCCTGTTGTAACTGTTTATTTAATTCTTCCTTCTTATCCATCTGGTTATCTGCAATTACATCTAAGTTCTGTCCTACATTCGGGTCTATTTCAACATTATGTATCTTTTCTATCAATTTGATATCGTTTCCTTTCCCTATATCCATAGTTTTCTTCATTACTACTATGTGAGAATGTTGTTGAAGCTTTTCTTGACTTTCTACCATTGATAGTGCCGCTATGTCCATATGACTACCTCCTATTTACTATTTTTATCAAGTCACAGTTACCCTACAGGAAATGAAATTAACGATAGTGAATTTCCAAATTTCACACCCAAGGGTACTTGGCGTACCATCGGTACGCCTGGCTAATCATTTATGAAACTACATATGGTCTTAATACTCTCTCTAACTCTTGTTTCCACTTCCTAAAGACTGGTAAAATTCTTTCTTCCATCTGCCTTTCTAAGTATACTTCTCTTTTAACCTCATAGATTGCTATAAAATTTCCGATATTTTCTTTTAGGGTAACTCCTATAATTTCTATGTTATTTTCTTTTAATTGAGGAATCATTGGCTCAATGACATTTTCTATGCTCATAATACCTATCATTGAATCTTGTAATAATCCTAATGCTTCTTCGTAACGCAATTCAGATAATTGCCTTTTTATGTGACATAATCCATCTTCTATGGTCGATAGCAATTGTAATATATTATAAATTACTTCTATGTAGTTATCCATTTACAGACACTCCTCTTAATTTTTCACAAGAATAGTCATGTAGGCTAGGCTGTCATATCCGTTGTCTTTTAAAAGCTTTATAATTCCCTGAATATACTTCTCATTGTGCAATACTACCTTAGAGAATGATTGTATTAATTTCAACGTAAGATAATCATTTAATCCCTTATGATATCCTGCCATTCCAATTAGATGTAATTTCACCATGCTGTAAATAACACATAGAAAGATATAAGAATCCCACATGGTTTTATAAGAACCAAAGGGCATCATTTCTTTAAAGTATTCATTTACTAAGTAATTTTCTAATATATATTCTTTTTCTTCTAAATATGGTGCAAGATACTCTTTGTAACTATTATCATATTTTTCTATAACAGTTTCAAGTTTCTCTCCCGTTTTATATCCTATTCCCAATAAAGTCTCCTTTAAACATTCTAAATACCTATTACTTGTAATTCCTTGCATCACTTTCTCATCAGTCATTTCTTTAGCTAATCTCATCTGAATCTGAGTATTTGAAGGTACTTTTTTTAGTTCCTCTTTAAAAGTTTCTGCTTCAATCATACTATCCATAGTTTCTAACATAGCTGGTAAATCCTTAATCCTTTTTTCACTATAAATTACTTCTATTTTCTTATAGACAATACCTAAAATGATTAGTCTTTCTCCTAGGCTATACCTTTTGTTTTGAAGTAGACTTAAGCTAAATATTCTTATATCCCAAAAATATCTTTGTGGCTTAGTAGCAAAAAGATGACCTTCTGTATCAAAATTACTGTGAAGCTTAACTTTAGTATTACCATCTTCTTCGATATGTTCAAAAGCTATTCCATTTGGATTGAGTAAAGCAATTCTAGCTACTTGAGGACAGGACATGGTAGCACTTCGCTCATACTTTCCGTCAATTTTTCTAACATATCTTGGATAAAACGTACAGGTATCAGAAAGATACTTTTCTCCTACATTAATATATACTTTACATAAATTTTCTTTATTCAAAAATGGACATCTACCAGTTGATTCCATTTTAATCTTTCCATAAGATCCATCACTTTTTTGGCTATGTTTACGATTTACCATTTTTCCAATAGTAGTCTTTAATTCATTATTATTGATTTTCTTATATTCTAAATAGGTTTTCTTATCTAAATCTACCCTCCAGCCAATACAGCAACTGTCTTCACAATCTGGACCAATACAACTGAAGTTTTTCATGTATTCTGGTTGTAGAACTATTCTTTTTCTTTCTGACATTAAGCAGCCTCCTTTATTTTTATTTGTTTTCATTAAAAACACCCCAGCAATTTATAAGATATGCCCTGAAATAAGGTTCTCAAATCGATTATTAGAACGTTTTGAGAGTGTCAAGTTTTTTGATTTTTAACAAATATTTATTTTCCGTTTTGTGTATTCTTAATTTAATGGCATTGACCGAGACGCCTTGCTACCCGCTCCTCTTTGCCATTTGGATCATCATCTATATCATGACAATAATTCTTTATTTCTACACCTTCCTTAAGGTTTCCATCTTTGTATACACAGAGGAAATCTTCTATATAACATGCCTTCAATTTTAATAATTCATCATTTACAATATCACGCATATCGATGGAACGTTCATCTAATATATTACCTTTTTTTAGTTGTAATTTCAGTAAATATTTTAATCCAACTTCTGCTCCAGAGTGAATAAAAACCCTGTTTTTCGGCAAAATTTCAAAATATGCTCCTATTCTAAGAGCTGTATCATATAAAAATAATGGACCAACACCATTAATCTTGTTTTCTCCTAAATATATTTCATCAGCAATATATTCATACAATTCTTCAAAGGTACACTTATTATTTTTTTTAGATAATAACTTATCTTTTATCGAACTTAGTTTACCATATAACGAATCTAGCGTTTTCTCAGTTCTACGCATCTGATGCCTTTGTTTTTTATCGAATTTTCTTTCTTCGATTCTCGAACTTGGATTAGAACTTGTTAATGCAAAAGATACATTTTTAATTAGTTCATCATAACTTAACTCTGAATAGCATTTTAAATCCTGCTGAAGCCCTTTTAAAAAATATTTTTTATATTGATTAACTAATAATGTAATTTCCATTTTTACCTCCATATACTCTGTTATCGTCAGAATACTAAGCTTGACTCCGACCTAATCCTTTTGTTTTTAATGTTTTATTATGAAAGACTACCATCAAAACACCTCTACTATGGAATACACTGCTACATTCTCTGACACAAACCACCAGATAGCAGGTATCATTGCGAAGGAAGAATTACTAGACTTGCTATTTTTCTTTTTCTGTCCTTATAGTTCCTATTTTTTTATCACTTCTTGTATCTCTACCATCATTATTTCTAATTGTACCATCTGGCAATCCGTGCTTCTTTTCAAATGTTCCAACAGTACAATCACTTCTTGTCTTTCTTGTCATAACAATCCCCTCCAAATTACTTTAGTTTAAAATTATTTATATGATATTATCTTAAATAATTACTTGAATTTTTTTAATTATTTCCCCAATGTAGATTTCCAAATTTCACACCCCTACGGTACTTGGCGGACCAACGGGACGCCTTGCTAAATGTATGAACGAAGTGAATACGTTTATTAGTTGCTAACTTTTTGAATATATAAATTATAAAAAATCAAGCTTTCCTTCAACCCATCTAATAGAGATTTCATCAATTCTGTTTACCGTAAAAACCTTACCATCTTTAAAATAAACTTCAATTTGAGGAAAATAATTATCTATAGCCTTATAGTAATCAACTGCCTCTTCATCAATGGAATTATAATTAACACCACATTGTTAACTATATTCTTTTAAAAACTTATCATAGGCATCTTCATGATATTTAGTGATTTTTTTCATATAAATATCTTCTTTCAATATATGTAATATATTACATATAAATCAATCTATTTTATTCAACTAAAGTAAAAATCTCAATATTGTTCATAACAGATAAAGTTACTTCAGGCATATTATTTTCATATTGAATTTGATAATTTCCAGTTGATAAGTGTTTCCATACATATCTAAGAATTTCTCCTTTTAAGTTAGAATAATTTTTTTACCACCTTCCAATTTCTCTATTTTGCTATTATTTTCTTTGTTCGCATATATACCCTCCCTTTATTGTTCTTTCCAAGTCTTTATTAACTAATTGGCTAAAATTGCTCAAATAACTGGACACTTTTACCCGATGTACCATCAGACCTTGTATAATTATATACTTTAGCTAAATTATGTAATACAGTATCTCTATTCGCTATCTCTTGTCCCATTTTCCTTAAATCACCATTACTTACAGTTGCAGGCATACCTACTATTTCAAAATAGTTATTATGCACCTTTACATTTGCATGAAGAAAAACAAAAGTAACCCCTGCTGTTATATTCTTTGAATGTCCCGTTAAGATTACACTTTTTCTATTGGTTACATCCTTTAATCTATATTTCATTTATTTACTCCTCTTTTTAAATTTTAGAAAAAGAAGCCAGAGTTTTCACCCTGACTCCTAATCTATTCTCTAATTATAATATTATCTTAATAATGCAAGAACTTGTTGTGGTTGTTGATTAGCTTGTGCAAGCATAGCTTGAGCAGCTTGATTAAGAATATTGTTCTTTGAGAATGTAGACATTTCTTTAGCCATATCTACGTCTCTAATTCTTGATTCAGCTGATGTTAAGTTTTCGCTTGATGTTCCTAAATTAGCTATTGTGTGATCTAATCTGTTTGAATAAGCACCAAGTTTTGCTCTTTCTCCTGATACTGAAGCTGTAGCTGCATCAAGAACTTTAATTGCAGCTGAAGCTTTTGTAGAATCAGATATATCAAGTGCACGTTCAGTTTTATCTGTTGTATCTGATAACACATTAGTATCATCTGTAATATCTACGAAAGAAGCATCAGCAACTACATCAGTTCCAACACCTATTGCTGCAGCTCCTGCTTTTCCTGCTATTCCTAAAGCAGCAGAACGCATATCGCTTATGTTAGCAGTAAATTGTTGCTTTTGATTTGCACCAATTTGGAATGTAAATGCTGATGAAGCTCCGCTAGTTCTATCATATGCTGCTGCTTCTGTTACTCCAGCTTTACCAGTAGTAACTACACCTGCACCTTCAATAGTTGGAGCAGTTGCTGATCCCTTCCCTGTAATTTGTGTTAATTTTACCCCTGCTGCACCATCCGCAACTGCAAGGTATTTTAATTTTAATTCAGCATCACCGTTAATTAAGGTTACTAAGTCAGCAGCATCTTTGAAGTTTGTAGTTCCACCACCAGTTGCATTATAACTTAACTTTTTGCCATCAATAGTAACATCAGTTGTTCCTACTGTTGCCGCAGTAGTTTCGCCAAGTACTTCATCTACTTTAGCTACAGTTGTTTTTGTACCTGCTGATACAACTCCTCCTTCACCATTAAGCAACTTTTGACCATTAAATTCAGTGTTTTCTCCAATTCTACTTACTTCTGAAGTCAACTGATTCATTTCTTTTTGTATTTGTTTTCTATCATCAATTGTATTAGTATCATTAGAACCTTGAACTGCAAGTTCTCTCATTCTTTGAAGAATTGAAGTAGTTTCATTTAATGCACCTTCACCAGTTTGAATCATTGAAATACCATCTTGAGCATTTGCTCCTGCTTGGTCAAGTCCTCTGATTTGTCCTCTCATCTTTTCTGATATAGCAAGACCTGCTGCATCGTCTCCAGCCTTGTTAATTTTAAGACCTGAAGAAAGTTTTTCCATTGATTTATTTGCATTACTTGAGTTAATACCCATGTTTCTGTTAGCGTTCATTGCACCCAAATTGTGATTAATAATCATTATAAATTCCTCCTTGATTTTTAAAGTGAACATCCTTGTCCACTGTATTTATAGTTTAGCTCATTGAGCCTACTAACTTAATTTATTGAGAATTCTCTCATTTTCCTATGATTTTCAAATTCTCTTTGGTTATTTTAACTTATTAGTGAACATTTAATCAATTGAATTATTGATTTTTTACTTCTACTATTTATATCGTGAACTAAATTATATACTTTATAGTTTTTTTAAAATTATTTTATATATTTTAGTTTTTTTCTCTTGTCGTAGAAAAATCTTAAAATTTCATTTGAAAATTATTAGGTTGCAAATATTAAATTCGAAGCATATGTACCATATCTGCAGCCTACCAGCTAAAAGACTTTTGGTGGGAATTATTGCGATTTGGTATTTTTTTATCTGCTATTCATAGTAGATACATCTTAGTGTAAATATGATATAGTATGAAGTTTCTCCAGAAGTGGCAACAAATAAGAAGAACAGAAACACTGAAAGTTGATTTAGAAATTCTTGTTTTGTACATATTAAAATAAATAACAAATATTTTTATGCGCAAAAAAAAGTATATATTACGTATAATGCATTGAAGCGAGCTTTAGAACTTCTTATTTTATTTTTAATTAAGATGCGTTAAAAAGAGCATATGTTTGAGCGACAGCGAGTTTATGCTTTTTAGCAGATTAATTAAAAATAAAATTAGTAGTTCTTAGCGAAGTGAATGCATTAATCGTATTGCAATACGATTAATATATACTTTTTTCTTTTTTATTAGATTTCTTTACTTAAAAAAACTGCCTTGGCAGATATATTATTGTATCCTGCCATTCCTATTTGTTTCTTTCCATTTTGCTTTATTTTTTTTAACAAATCATCTTTTCTAACTTTCATTTCATGTGCTAATACTTTTTCTGAATTTTCTATTTCACATTGCATATAGAATTTCTTCATTTCTTCTTTTGAACAGTCAATTTTATTCATATCATCTAAAATCAACTGCCTTTGCGCAAAGATTTCATCTAGTTTTTCATATTTCTCTGCTTTAACTGTTTCAATAATAGTCAAAGTGATATCTTTGTATTCAATAAACTCTTCCTCTAAATTCAATGTATCACCCACTTTATTTAAATTGAAATTACCAATAATTATTTACAACTTTCAACTTTCAATTGTATCTATGCGCCTGTACCCATCATAGATGCAAGTGCACTTTGTTGTGAATTTAAAGCATTCATAGCTGTTTCTAGTGCAGTAAATTTAGCATAATATCTGCTTGATGCATCCTCTAGTTGAGTTTGAAATCTACTAACACTTAAAACCTTGCTATACACTTGATCAGGCAGTGTATTTTTACCAGAAAAACCCGAAATACTATTATCATATTGCTTATTTACGAATATATTCATAGATCCACTCAATGTGAAAGTTCCGTCTTTGCCAAGTCCTGGCGACGCTACATAGTCTTCTATTATGCTATCCATTCTTGTAAATATTCCATCTTCCTTATATTTTTCAGAACCTTCATATGTTTCATTGGCATCTAAATTACTACTGGAAGTTCCAATAAACAGTTTTTTAAAGTCATCCATGTTATTATCTATAGCGCTTTTTAATTTTGCTTCATCCTTAATCACGAGTTTACCAACATCTGTGGCAATCGATGATGTTTCTATCCCTATAGCGCCAGTCCCATAGCTACCAAAATTCAAGGCTACTTTTCCTGTACTTGAATCTTTACTGTCATAACTGCTGTATACAGGTGAATAAAGTGTTCCACGCAATTGAGTCATTAATCTACTTAAATTATCATCTTTCCTAAGTATTCCAACCTTTGCTTTAGCTTCCCATGTTTTGATTTGATCTTCACTCATACTTTTCTTTTGATCATCCGTTAATGGAGTATAATTTTTATCTTTTTTTTCTGTTAATTTGGTATTAATTGTTGATAATATAGTATTATAATCCTCAACGAATTTTTTCATATTACTAACAACTGTATCTGAATTTGCTGTTACAGTTACAGTTGGGATATTATTTGATGCATTGACTCCAACAAGATTATAGGCAACACCATTTACAGTGAATTTATTAGAACTTTGAGTAGTAGTTGTCGCTGTAGATTGTCCTGGTGCAGTAATAGCTACTATTGCATCTATTCCTGTTCCTATTGCAACTTCTCCCTCTATTGCTAAACCTAACTTTGTTATTATATTATCCGTATCAACCGGTGTTGTATCAGTTGTAGTCATTCTATTAGTTATCTTCAAACTTGAAGCAGAACCATAGTTCTTTGATTGAAATGATATTTTTCCAGTTGTATCATCTATACTCATTGTAACTGATCCATCAGTTGCACTATTCACTTTCTCCATCAAATCCTTAATTGTTGAATCACTAGTTGCCTCTATGATTATAGGCTTCGTATTGGTGGCTGCATCATAGGATAAAGTGAAACTAACAGGCTTTGAAATTCCCAAATCTGATAATTTTGAATCTGATGATATCCCGCTATTAATAGTGGTATCTTTTATATCTGCTATTGTACTATTCTTAGCCGCTGTTAATTTAATAGTATCTTTACTTGAAGAAGCTTTTGTAAATTTAATGTATTCACCAGTTCCATCACTTACATAGGAAGCAGTCATTTTACCCTTTAAATCGGATGCTGCAATTTTGCTATTTATGTCAGCGACTAGCTTCTCTTTACTTCCAGTTAAATCTGCTAATGTAACTTCCTCTTCGCCAACATCAAATTTTAAAGTCTGCCCAGTCAAATTTGATACTAATAGCATTGAATTTTGAGGTGTACCCTCTATTTTAGCCTGCTCCGCCATTTTTTGTACATCCACCTTATATGTCCCTGGCTTAGCACTTGAATTAGCATCTCCCGTAACAATAGCACTATCAGAATTAGTTACAGTATTTGTATTGAATGAATTTCCTGTTAGCATATACTTACTTGAAATTGGGTCAAAATAATCCTGTAATCCTTTTATGTCTTTAATAATTGCTCTATACCCTTCCTGCTGCCACTGCAATGTCTGCTTAGCTGAATTTGCTTTGTCTATTTTAGCTTGATAGTTTGAAACCATAGACTTAACTACTGCATCTGTATCAATACCCGATGCCATACCTGATATTCTTAACATATTAGCACTTGACTTAGCGCTACTATTAGTACCGGTTGGATAAATACTTGCCATGTATAATCACCCCTTTAAGTTTTATTGAAAAGCAAATAAATAATTTGCAATTATTTATAAGCTGCTTTTAGATTTTTTATAAGCCTCATTCCAAGTTTCTCTAACAGTTTCAATTAATGGGATTATTTCATTCATAATCGCTTCACTTTTTTTAATATTAGCATCCATAAGCCTTCGCGTTATAAAGTCATAAACCTTAATTAAACTTTCTGCCCATTCTCCACCTTTTGCTACATCCAAAGTTGACATTAACTCATAAAATATATTTTGAGTTTTTATAATGTTTTCATGAGCTTTATTAATATCCTTGTCTATTATGGCTTGTCTACCCATTTTAGAAAATTTTACTGCACCATCTACAAGCATTATAAGTAACTGATCCTTTGATGCAAAATTTATGCTATTGCTTTTGTAAGTATTAAATGCATTTCCATAAGCATTCATTGCCATATAACATCGCCCCTATTTTTTTGTATCTATATAATTTCCTATCTTTTTTTGCTCTTTCTCCAAGGTATCTTTAAAAACTTCAACTTCATATTGGTTATTTTTAAATGCGTTCACAGTTATTTTATGTTTTTTATTGTATTTCATGATTTTTCCTTTAAACTCTTCATAAGTCTCTGAATTGTTCCTAGGATTTCTATCTTTATTTATCATTATTGAATTTTTTCTATGAATTACACCAGATTTTGTAGTGTCTTTAACTCTTTTTCTTAATTCTACATCAATTTTATTTAATTTAAATTCCATATTGCCCTCCTATTTTTCTTAGGGTAATTTTTTTATCATAAAAATCTACTACTTTTAAAAATAAAATTATGCTTTTTTATCAACCAAAATACCAGCTATCTCACACATTTTGGCCACCATATCAAGTACGCTTTTTGATGGGATTTCATTTATGACCTGATTAGTATTATTGTCAATGACTTTTATAATCATTTGGTTAAACACATCGTGTTTTTCATATTGAAGATGAGTACCATCACCTTCTAAGAATTTGTTTATTTTTGTTACAGCATTTTGCACTTCTTTTTCACTGTCTGTTTTAGTACTTAATGAATTATTCGTTTTAGCAGTCTTTAAAGGCTTAACATTTTCTGAAGATCTATAGAATTCATTTAAATTCGTAAATTCATTTTTAATGTTATTCCCGATATTCATATTATCCTCCAATTTATTATTTAATTTTGCTAAAGTCGATGTATTAATTATCATTGCTCTTTGATTTTCATCTGTTACTTCTTTGTAGAGTTCTTTCCTTAAGATGCTAATTTCTCTTGGTGCACTTATAGCTATTTTAACTGAACTGTTTTCAATTTTAACTATAGTTATTTCAACATTTTCACCAATCAATAGGGATTCATTTTTTTTTCTACCTATAACTAACATTTAGACCTCCCCTTGCTACTCTGTGTAAAAAGCAACATTTATTTAACGTTGTTTTCTATAAATAGAGGTTCCTTTATTTTATACTTATCATTATCTAAAATTAACTGCTCCCCCAATTTTTCTTTTATATTAATAATAATTGGAGCTTTTAAATTTGCAGTAATATTTTCAATATCTGAGCTCAAAGTTACCGTAGTCAATACTAATACTTCCTCAGGCTTCACTATTTTGAGCTCTTTAATATAAGAATCAGGTATTTTGAATTCATAATCCTTAATTATTGTAAACGGCGATATCAAAACTAAACCAACATCTACATCTTCAACTGAGTGTAGTATATTAAGAACATTATTTTTTTCCAAAGGAAAAACTATAAAGTTTTTTAATTCTTTAAATCCTGGTAGACCTTTTTTAAATACTATAATATCTTCATTGCTATATTCGCGAACCCCATGGTACTTAGTGACTAACTCCATATTGTAACTTCACCCCTCTAGTAAAAATTATTTCTTTTAACTTTCCACTCTCAATTTCAAAATTCATGTTTTAGTATTTATTTTTTATAAATAGTCAAGTAATGAAGGTTGAAGTACCTTAGCACTAGTTTGTAGTGATGCAATATATACTGTTTGCATAGTTGCATATTCCATTGCCTTTTGTGTAATATCTATATCTTCTGTTGTAGATAATATTTCTGTCATATTAGCATTTTGATCAACATTTCTATCTAAAGCACTAGTCATTGCATTTTGCTTGGCACCAACCTCTGAGCGTAAACTTAGTACATTGGTCATTAAAGATTTAATTCCAGTTAAATCTGTAGTTGTTAAAGAAGTTGTATCACCAGAATCAAGATTACTTGTGATATTTGAAAGTAACGTCTTAAGATTATCATCAGTTCCAGTTCCATAGTTTATAACGTCTGATGCTGTTACATTATAATTCATAGTTACTCCCTGAGACACCTCAACTGAAAGTTTGCCTTTCAAGCTACTTGTTGATGTAAAATCGAGTTGTGTGTTTTTACTTGTAGGATCTGAACTTGCAGGATCTTCGCTTGCACCAGTCGGTTTAGTAGTTCCACTTGTTCCACCAAATATATATTTACCATCAAAACTTGTATTAAGTATTTGAGAAAGTTCTCCGACCTTTTGATTTATTTCATCCTTAATAGCTCCCTTTTGATCATCGCCATAACCAGCATCCCCAGCAGATACTAGAAGTTCTTGAATTCTTGTAGCTACATCCCCTACTTGTTTTAATGCTGTGTCTGTCACATCAAGCCAATTTGTTGTATTTGTTATATTATCATTATATTGTACATTCTCACTTATATCTGAATTTATTTGCATTATCTTAGAAGCTTTAGCCGGGTCATCTGAAGCTTTATTTATTTGTTTGCCCGTAGCCATTTGAGTTTGCAAATTACTCAAATTATTTAAATTTATATTATTATCTCTCAAAAAATTATTTGAAAGCATTGTGTTCGTTATTCTCATATCTTCACCCCTTAATTAATACAGCATATATTCTATTAATTATTTTTTTAATCCATTAATGATTACATCTAGAAGTTCATCAACTGTTGAAATGATTTTTGCATTTGCTTGATAAGCATGTTGAAACTGAATTAAGTTAGCCATCTCTTCATCCAAAGACACTCCTGATACAGAAGTTCTTGATTTCTCTAAACTTGCGAGTTGTGCATCTTGGTTTGTTGTAGTTCTTGTAGCCTCTTGAGTTTGTATAGCTAAAGCATTAATAGTATTAGTAAAATAACCACCAATAGTCATTCCATTCGGAGCTTCCGTAATTGTTTTAACACCCAAAGAAGGATTAAGAATTAAACTTATGGTCGAAGAATTATTAGAATCTGGAGTACGCAATAAATCCATCCTTGAAGTGCTTGAATCAATTCCTTGAATATTTAATTTTACATCTCTAAGTTGCGCAATAGCTAATGCTATATTACCATCTGTTGACCCTGCAGTAGTATCTGACCCAACCTTAAAGCTCGTAACATCATCAATAATTGTTTTGTTCACAGAAATGTTACCAGCAGTAATTCCAGTTTCTGCATCATCTGCAGAAATAGTATCAGTTGCATCACTATTCACGAAAAAATTTGGTACAGAAGTTGTCGCTGATGCATCGTTTTCACCACTAAGTACAGCATTTACTGAAAATGCGATTCCCTTTGCTAAACTATTTAATTGGTTTACGTATGTATCTATATCTGGTTTAACAGACATGTATCCATTTAGCTCTCCAGTTGTTGGCTTGAAAATCTGAGTGTTTATCACACTAGCTCCTGTTGAATCTTTACCATTAGTTGGCATAATAGTGTTTGTTGTTCCTGCAACAATCTGTGCTCCATCAGAATCAGTTCCAGCAAGTCTATTTCCACTATTATCTATGGCATAACCGTCTTTATCTGCTACAAGCACTCTTCCTTGATCTAGACTTGTATAATCATCACTTGTTAAATTCATAGTCATAGTAACTTTATTATCATCCGTGGTCATATCTGCATTTTTATAATAAGTTACAGTATAGCTTCCGGGCTCACCTGCTTTTGTGGTAGATGTTGGTACAATACTACTAATATAGGATAATCTTTTATCATCACTTGAAGTTGCGGATACTAGTGTTGTATCTCCGGTAGCTCCATTAACAGTAGCCTTTATATCGTCGCCTCCAAGTGATCCCTTATCAATTTTAATGCCAAGTTTTGCACTTAACTGATCTTCAAGTAAATCTCTTTTATCCATTAGATCATTAGGCTTATCTCCACTAGCACTAACCTTTTTAATTTGTTTATTCAGATCAGTTATCTGATTGAGCATACTGTTTACATCCACTACATCCTGTTTAATATCATCATTAATATCTGATTTCAAACTTATCAACTGATTATAAGTGCTATTTAATTGGCCAGTAAGTGCTTTTGATTGCTGCACTACTACAGTTCTTGTGTTTGAAAGTTCCGGACTTGTCGAAAGTGTTTGCCAAGAATCAAAAACTTTTCCAATTAAGGAAGAAATACCTGTCTTGCTAGGTTCATTAAAAACGCTTTGTATGGATGACAAAATTTGCTCTCGCCCATCGTATAACCCCTTAGTACCATTACCCGTTCTTACCTGATAATCTAAATAGCTATCTCTAATTCTTGTTATTGAAGAGACCTGAACACCAGTACCTATTTGCCCTACTCCAGAAGATGTAGAAAGTGGACTGGTAGTCTCCATATTAGCCCTTTGCCTTGAATACCCTTCTGTATTAGCATTGGCTATGTTATGACTTGTTACATCTATTGCCGTTTGTTGTGCATTTAAGCCCCTTGTTGCTACATTTAAAGTTGAAAGTAATCCCGACATCTCATTCACCTCATACTATTTTTTACTTTGCCATATGAATTGTAAGTTGCTGTTTCTCTTGCTGGATTTAATACATTTAACATTTTATTTGTAAAACTAAGTCCTTGTCTTAAAAGCAACTCGTTTGTATTCTTTTGAAGTACAATTTCTTGTAATAACTGTTGTATTTTATAATAATTATTTAAGAGCTCCTCATCATGTGCTTGTTCTATTATCTCCATCATTACCTTATTTTCAATAAGTTTTCGTCTTTCGACTTCAATATATGCAATACTTTTGTTAGCTATTTTGATT
This sequence comes from Clostridium psychrophilum, assembly GCF_018861705.1. Lineage (GTDB taxonomy): Bacteria > Bacillota > Clostridia > Clostridiales > Clostridiaceae > Clostridium_AD > Clostridium_AD psychrophilum. The sequence continues at coordinate 46,564 of NZ_JAHLEC010000016.1, forward strand.
TTGCTAACGCAAGATTCCAATCCAAATATATCATTTGCAATAATGCATCTGTGTTGCTCCTCAAGTTCAAGTAAAAGATTTTTCAAGGTATCAGTTTCTTTCACTATAACCTTATTTAGTTCTCCACTCATAACTAAACATCTCTCCCTTTTATAACATCAATAATTTTTTTAGCAGTTAATTTGGAGTCTACCGTATATGTGCCCTGCATTACTTTATTTTTAATAGCTTCTATCTTTTCCTTAGAATTAACCGATTTATCATTTAATGATAATGCACTCAAATTTTTACCTTCTTCTGATAACTCAATTGTATCTTTTTTTATAACATTAACCTTTGGTTCTGTTTTAGTTACATTCTTCTTATACATATTAATTACATTATGACTTACTCCGTCTATTTTCATTTATATCCACCCCTAGCTTTTATATCTTTAAGCCTAGTTTTATTTCTTATATTAGTATTATCGTACATAATCATTTAAAGTTTATACAATAAACAAAAAAGGGATAAATTTAATTTATCCCAAAAATAACTTATGCATTTTTTTGTTCAGCCAAGGTTTTGACCCTATCCTCTCCACTAATTATGCTAGTAATTCTAACTCCAAAGTTTTCATCTACAACTACAACTTCTCCATATGCTACCTTTTTACCATTTACTAATATATCTACTGGTTCTTCAGCTAGTTTATCTAATTCAATTAAAGATCCAGTCCCTAAATTTAAAATATCCCTAATGTTCTTTTTAGTTTTTCCAAGCACTACAGAAATCTCTAGAGGTACATCTAATATTAAATCAATATTTCTAGGAGCATTATACACTGGGGACTTTGTTAATGGCTGAAAAGATGCCTTATGTACATCCACTTGTGGCTCTGGTATCTCAATTGGTTTTGATTGATACTCAGTATCCATAGGTTGCGAACCATCATTTGTATTAACTGGAGCTTTTAGTTTTACAGTTTCAACACTTGCTAATTTAATTTCAGGTTGAGCCTTACTAACTTTTTCAGGTTCTTCTTCAGTTCCCATCATTATAGAGACAATTTTTTTTGCAGTTTTTATAGGTAGTATTTGCATTATAACACTATCAATTAAGGAACCAATAGTCATTTTAAATGCAACTTGGACAACTTGCTCATTCTCATCAATACTATCACTTAAAGGTGATGTACTATCATCCCATATTTTTGAATTAGGTGGTGAAATATTTACCTGCCTCGCAAACATTGTTGCCATAGATGTTGCAGCAGAACCAATCATCTGATTCATAGCTTCTGATACTGCACTAATCTCAATTTCTGATAACTCTGCCTTTTCTCCTACAATGCCATCTCCACCCATCATTAAACTAGCTATAACTGCTGCATCAGTATTTTTCATTACTAAAAGGTTTCCACCCGATATACCACTTGTGAATTTTACATCTAAAGCAATATTAGGAACCGTAAATGTATCTCTTAATTTTGTAAGTGTGCTTACCGTAACTACTGGTGTTGCAATATTAACTGGTTGGGCAACTATTGTGGAAAGAGCAGTAGACGCTGAGCCCATAGAAATATTTCCAACTTCACCTAGTAAATCTTTCTCACTATCTGTTAACTCAAACTCTTGCGTGGATTCAGGTTCTAAGTTTTGACCTGCGCTTATACCATTATAAGTGCTGGCCTCTTTATCACCATCTAGACTTATATCCTTACTAGCGATTTCACTAGTGCCAACAGTTGTACTTTCACTAGATTCTACGGTTGCATCTTTAGTCTCTATGCCTGTGTCCTTATTCTCAGTTACATTATTGTCCGCGCTAACCCCGTCTCCGTTTAAAAGAGCGTCGATTTCTTCTTGCGAAAGAAAGCCATTACTCATAATTTTCCACATCCTTATCTATTATATCTATTATATCTAATATTTCAATTCCCCTATTTTTACCAATAATACCAGGTTTTCCAGTATAACATGGTTGTCCTTCTATAAGTACTTTAATTGGACTATCGCTTAAATTGTCGAGTGTTATTACATCTCCTTCAACTAATTGTAGAAATTCATTTACAGTAATATTTGTACTTCCTAAAACTCCTGTTATTGGAACACTTACTATATTCAATCGTTCCTTTATCTTGTTTCTAGAATCACTTACAACATGTTCATCATTTTCTCTAAACCAATATTGAACAACAAGTTTATCCATTACTTTTTCAATGCTTAAATAAGGTATACAAATATTTATAAACGAACTACTATTATTCATTTCTGCCGAAAAAGTAATCAATGCAACTGGTTCATTTGGAGCTAATGTTTGGTTAAGTGCAGGATTAGTCTCAAGAGCCACAATCTCTGGTTCAACATCCAGAACGTCCTGCCAAGCCGTTTTTAAGTTACCTAAAAGACCCTCGTTAACTTTTCTCAATATATTTTTATCTATCTCTGAAAACTCTTTAATCTTAACACTTCTACTCCCCATTCCTCCTAAAAGTATATCTAATATTTGGTATGAAAACTGTGGATTAGTCTCAAATAATATCGAACCACTTAAAGGTGGCATTTTAAATATTGTTAGAATGGTAGAATTAGGAATTGAATGAATAAATTCCTCATAGGTTATTTGCTCTATAGTTTCCACTTGGACTTTTACATTATTTCCTAGCTGTGCAGTCAAATAACTCGACATTAACCTTGCATAATTATCATGAATGACCTCAAGAGCTCTCAAATGATCCTTTGAGAACTTCTGAGGATTCTTAAAATCGTATAATTTAATTTTATGTTTTTCCTCTTCATTTGGGATTTGATCAGCTTCTATTTTCCCAGATGATAAAGCAGATAAAAGTGAATCTATATCGCTTTGCGATAATACTTCTGCCATATTCTATCCTCATCTCTCTGTGCATGGTATGATTGTTATGATTTTAAAATTGCATTTCATAACGTATCCATTTTATTTTTCAATAAGTTTAGCAATATCAATTAATGTAACTATCCTATCTTGAAAATTTATAACCCCTGTAATATAGGATTTGTTTTTATCGGTTTCAATTTTTTCTATTAAAGATTCTTCAATTTCTAGCACTTCATCAACTTGATCTACAGTTACACCAACAAACTCATCTTCTAAATTTAGTATAATTATATTTTCTTGTGATTCACTGCCCTTATCAATATCTAAAAGAAGGTTTATATCTAAAAGAGAAATTATTGTTCCCCTTAGATTAATCAACCCTTTTATGTATTTCTCAGACCTAGGCACTTTTGTTATTTCCATCATATCATTAATACTTTGAACTTTTGATGCTTCTACTGCAAATTGTTCTTCATTAACTTTAAATACAACTATTTGCATAACATTTCCCCTCCTAGCCTAAAACTTTTTTTATTGCTTCAAGTACTCTATCTGATTGGAATGGTTTAACAATGAAATCTTTTGCTCCAGCCCTTATTGCATCCATAACCATAGTCTGCTGTCCCATTGCACTACACATGATTATTTTAGCAGCAGGATCAAATGCTTTAATTGCTTTAACAGCTTCAATTCCATCCATCTCAGGCATAGTAATGTCCATCGTAACAATGTCTGGTCTTTCTACTTTATATAGTTCTACACCCTTTGCTCCATTACTTGCTTCACCTACAACTTCATATCCATTTTTTTCTAATATATCCTTTATCATCATTCTCATAAATGCCGCGTCGTCAACAATTAGTACTTTAGCCATTTTATATAACCTCCAATTAATTTACCCCTAATGAATTAAATATCTTCTCAAGTGATCCAGGCATTGGTATATAATAAAAATGCCCACTTATTTTTGCATTTGCTCTTAAAAAATGTGTCTCTAAATCAAGTACATATTCATCAAATTGACCTGATTCAATAAAAGTTGTTGATAATATTGCACCCATCATATCTAAAGCAACAGCTGGCACGGATGGCCTAACTGCAAGATTTGTAAGTTTTGATATTGCATTCATAAAAGAACTTGATACAATATTACCTACTTCACATAATGCTGAGTTTCCAATCTCTGTTATCTGCTCTTGTTTCTCACCTAAAAGACTTGAAATCATATTTAATGCAACATCTTTATCTAAAGTGAAAAGTATATTTCCAGGTATGTCTCCAATTACTCGTACAATAACACCAACTACTACCTTTTCAACTCCTATTTCAGAAAAGATATCATCAAATGGAACAATATTTACTGCTGGCACGGACATATCTACTTTCTCATTTAATAACTCTGATAATGCAGTAGCTGCATTCCCTGCACCAATATTGCCTACCTCTTGTAATACATCTAATTGAATAGAACTAAGCTCAGAATAATCCATATTATACTCTCCTTACACTAAAGCCGCAACGTCTAGTATTAATGTAACTAGGCCATCTCCTAAAATAGTTGCCCCTATATATTCTTTTAACCCTTGTAATGTTTTCCCTAAAGGCTTTATCACAATTTCTTGTTGTCCTAGTAATGAATCTACTAAAAGCCCTACTGTTTTCTCTCCTACTTTTACAATAACAATATATTTATGTGTATTTTCAATTGCTTCTATTTCCATTCGTTCATTTACTCTCACAAGTGGAATTATACTATCATTATAAACAATAACTTCTTTATTACTAGTTTTTTTAATTAATTCAGCTTTATAGTCAATTACTCTGTCAATGTATCCTAGAGAAATAGCCATAGTTTCATTGCCTATTTTAACTAATAATGCTTGAATAATTTGAAGTGTCAATGGTAATGTTATAATAAAAGAGGTACCTTTGTCAATCTCACTTGTAGCATCTACTGTTCCACCAAGGGCCGCAATTTTAGTTTTAACAACATCCATTCCAACTCCACGACCAGATATATCTGTTACTTTATCATTAGTACTAAATCCTTGTGCAAAAATTAAATTTTTTATATCTGCTTCTGTCATTCCATCAGTGTTTATTCCAACTTCATTAGCTTTTTGTGTAATTCTTTTAACATCGAGTCCTGCTCCATCATCCATTACCTTTATTATTGCTTTAGTTCCTTCAGCGTATGCTATAAGACTTATCTTACCAATAGGACTTTTCCCTTTAGAAATTCTAACTTCACTGGGTTCAATGCCATGATCTGCTGCATTACGAAGTAAATGAAGTAATGGCTCACCTATTTCATCTATAACAGTTCTATCAATTTCTGTCTCCTGTCCCTTAATTACAAGTTCCATTTCCTTATCAAGTTCTTTTGATAAATCTCTTATCATCCTTGGAAACCTATTAAATACTACTTCAAGTGGAAGCATTCTAATTTTCATTACTAATTCTTGAAGTTCTGATGTAGATCTAGCTACTTGTTCTATAGTTTCATTTAAATCAGTTAATTTGTGAACACTACTTATTTGCTCAAGTCTTGTTCTATGAATTACAAGTTCAGACACCATGTTCATGAATTTATCAAGTCTTTCTAAATCAACTCTAACAGATTGATGAGCTTTTTTATGTGTCGTTTCTTTTTTCTTACTCTTATCATCCACCGTAGCATTATTTTTAGTAACTACAGTATTAACCTGCGGAACTTTTTCTATCTCCTTAAAGTCTCCCATTTTTTTTGTTAAATCTTGTGAATTATTTTTAACATCAACTGGCTCTACAGTTACATTTTCTACTTCTGATATATTTAAAAGCATTTCTACAACTTCTGCTTTTTCTTTTTTAGTAATATAAATCAAACTTATCTTAAATTCAAAATTTTCACTTTCTAAGTCTTCTGCTCCAGGTATGGATTTTATTATTTCGCCATCTTCTTCTAGGCTTTTGAAAATAAGAAACGCCCTTGCTGCTTTAAGTAGTGTACTTTCACTTAAATCAATTTGCACTTCATAAACATTAAATAATTTCTCAATTGCTTGCTTAATAACATTAATGTCATATTCATTAAGAATAACTTTTTCATTAACATCGCAACTTATTTTTTCATTACAATTATTAACCTTTTCCTGGGCTTTAGGACTATCACCAATCTCGGCCATTGTATGCAAATCATGTAGTATTTTCTCAATTGGAATTTCTTCTGAATTTCCTTCTGATATATTATTCACCATTTTTTCTAAAGTATCTAGACATGTGAATAAAACAGTTACCACCTTTTCTGTTACTTTAAGTTTACCTTCTCTAAATTCAGATAAAATATCTTCCATTTTATGTGTTAATTCAGCCATTTGTGTAAATCCCATAGTTGCGGCCATTCCCTTTATGGTATGAGCTACCCTAAATATTTCATTTAATTTATCTATGTCTTCTGGATTCTGTTCGAGCTCAAGTAAAGATTCATTCAATGTCTGCAAATTTTCCATAGACTCTTCTAAGAACATTGACATATATTGTGATGTATCCATTTTATCCCCTCCACATTAGTTGTTATATACCTTATATTTTTTTATAAATGAATGTAGATGCTTTTTCAAATCCATACTCTTTATAATTATATATACTTTCAGTGGCCCCAACAAACAATAAGCCACCTTTTTTTAATGAGTTTGACATTTTACTATATATTTTATCCTTAACATCTTGATTAAAATAAATAACTACATTTCTACACACTATTAAATCAAAGTTACTTTCATAATTATCTAAAATAAGATCATGTTTTTTGAATTCTACTAACTTTTTTATTTTAGGATTAATAATATATTTATCACCACATGCCTCAAAGTATTTAGCTAAAAATTGCTTTGGTATGTTTTTAATTTCCGAGATACCATATTCACCGATTTTTGCTCTCTCGAGTATTGTAGAATCTATATCTGTAGCAATAATTTTATGATTTGCTCTTGAATTTAAATTATCCATAATCATAGCTAATGAATAAGGTTCAGAGCCAATAGAACATGCTGCACTCCAAATTTTAAGTCCTGAATTAAATGGGAGTTCAGATTTAATAATTTTTGATAATTCATCAAATATATCAGGATTTCTAAAAAATTCTGTTACATTTATAGTAATGAAGTCTAAAAATTTCTGCTTTTGAACAGGATCTTTTTTTAATAACCTAATATACTCTTCTACTGAGTTAACTTCAACTCTTGACATTAAACTTAAAATTCGTCTATGCAATTGATTAGATTTATAAGCCGACAAATCTATATTATATTCTTTTAAAACCCACTGCTCAAAGTATATTAAATCCATTAGTTATGCTCATCTCCCCATTACAATTTTTTTAATGTGTTGGGCAACATTCGCAAGTAGAACAACTTCATCAACTTTACCTGTTTCAAAAGCAGCCTTAGGCATACCATATATTACACATGAAGACTCATGCTCAGCAATAGTAATTCCTCCATTGTCTTTAATCTCTGCGGTGCCCCTCGCACCATCATGTCCCATACCTGTAAGTACAATGCTTAGCAAATTGGATCCATAAACTTTAGTTGCAGATAGAAAAAGTTTATCTACTGCAGGTCTTACGCCCCAAACAGTTGGCTCTGTATTTAGATGTATTTTCTTATTACTCCCTACTTCCATATGATATCCACCAGGAGCAATATATACTATATTCTTTTCTACTAGATCACCATCACTAGCCTCTACAACCTTTAATTTGCTGTTTAAATTAAGTCTTTGTGCAAATGCCTTTGTAAATCCTACAGGCATATGTTGCACCACTAAGACTGGCACTCCTATATCACTAGGAAGTCCTGTAATTACCTCATATAATGCTTTAGGGCCACCAGTAGATGCGCCAATAACAACTGCCTCTATATTATGCTTTTTCCCATTTTCTGAACTAGCTACCATCTTATGAACTATTTTTCTGTTTTCTTTTAAACCTTTTTCACTTGTTAATTTAATTTCACTCTTATTTTGCATAAAAGCTATTTTTATTTTCTCAACTAATTCATCTTTAACTTTGTTAAGATCTAGTGATATTTGTCCAGATGGTTTTGCTATAAAATCAAAAGCCCCTAGTTCAAGACAGTCCATAGTTGATTCAGTACCTGACTTAGAAATGCTACTTAGCATAATTACAGGTACATTTATATTGATTTTTTTTAATTGCTTTAATGTTTCCATACCATCCATTTTAGGCATTTCAATATCTAAAGTTATTACATCAGGAATAGAGCGAGATATTTTTTCTAATAGCTCTTCTCCGTTTCTTGCAGTATTTATAACTTCCATCTCTGATTGTGAATTTATTATATCAGAAATTATTTTTCTCATAAATGCTGAATCATCTACAACAATCACTTTGATTTTCATAAACATTATACATCACCCCATTATAATTTCAGGCATCATTAAATTTCTGTTGTCCTTAGATTTCTGTTATCCCCATACCCACAGTTCTAATAGAAAGCATTCCATTCGTTGTATCAAATATTAATGTTCTACCTTTATTACCACCAATGTCCTCTGCTACTATTGGAATGGACAGAATTTTCAAAGCATTTTTTACCGCTATGCTATTTCGGTTTCCAATGTCCATGACTACGCTTTTATCCGAAAAATCAAACATTGATGCTCCACCAGCTATTTTAGCTTTCATATTTCTTAATTTTGCACCTTTTTTTATCATATTCTCAACTAATATTGGCACCGCTAAATCTGCAAATTTTATTACATTGTTTACTTTGTTAAATTGACTACTGTCCGGAAGCATTATATGTGCCAATCCCCCAAATCCTATACATCTATCATAAATTGCAATGCCCACACAAGATCCAAGTCCCACAGTAATTAATTTGTCTGGCGAAAATGCTACCTTTAAATCTGAAATTCCTACTTTTATTTCATTATTTCCCATAATCACACCTTATTTTATAATATTTGTTTTTTTTGTTCATTCGTCAATATTTGTGACATATTCAAATAAATAATAATTTTGCCATCAATTCTAATAAGTCCTTTAATATATCCTTTAGATATTCCTTTAATTATATCAGGTGGGTCTTCTATGTTATCTAACACTATATCCTTAACCTCTGACACTCCATCGACTATTATGCCTATTTTGCTATCATTTTGCCTGATAATTATTATTTTAGATTCTTCTGTGATAACAGATGAAGGTAATTTAAATATTTTTGCTAGTGATATAATTGGTAAAATACTATTTTCATAATTCATCACGCCTTCAACAAATTCTGGTGAATCAGGAATTTTAGCTGTTTTAACGCATGCAAGTATTCTCTCCACTTCATTAATATTCGTTGCATAATATTCATCTTTTATTTTAAATACCAATATCTTTACCTCTTGCTGCTTCACCATCATACCCCCTTGTATAATCTAATTATAAGTTTGATAAGAAACCTTCTTTAAATAATACGAATGATTTCTTACTTATCTTTATTAATGTTAATGTTTATTTTTATTCATTTCTAAATTT
>NZ_JAHLEC010000017.1 GCF_018861705.1 Clostridium psychrophilum
AACAATTATACCAGAAAGAGGGGGTCATTGTTTTTTTTCTTAAAAACAGCTACAATCCTTGCAATTGCAGGGTCTTAAATAAATAAAACAAAGATAGTGTTAACACTATCAAAATTAGTGGGGGAGATCAGGTATGAAAATAGCAATGATAGGTCATAAAAGAGTCCCTTCTCGTGAGGGCGGAGTTGAGATAGTTGTTGAAGAACTCTCAACACGAATGGCTATAGTAGGTCATCATGTGGACATTTATAACCGTTATTATAAAAAAGTAAAAACAGGAAAAAATTACAAAGGCACTAGGATAATTACTATACCTACTATAAATAGAAAGAGCTTGGATGCATTGGTGTATTCATTTTTAGCAACTATTGAAGCATTATTTAGAAAGTATGATGTTATCCATTATCATGCTGAGGGTTCATGCGCTATGTTGTGGATTCCACATTTATTTCATATAAGGACAGTTGCAACGATACATGGACTTGATTGGCAACGCGCCAAATGGGGCGGATTTGCAACAATATATTTGAAGTTTGGCGAGAAAATAGCTGCTAAATATGCGGATGAAGTGATTGTACTTTCTAAAAGTGTACAGCTGTATTTTTGGGATACATACGGTAGGGATACTCAATATATTCCTAATGGGGTTAACATTTTGGATAGTAAAGAAGCTGATGTAATAACAAAAAAGTATGACTTATCGAAAGACAATTACATATTATTTTTGGCAAGATTGGTTCCGGAGAAAGGACTTCATTATCTATTGGAAGCTTTTAAAAATATGGATACAGATAAGAAACTTGTTATTGCCGGTGCTTCGAGTCATTCAAATGATTACGTAAAAAAGATTAAAAAAATGGCAAATAATGATGAGCGAGTAATACTGACAGGCTTTGTACAGGGGAAAGAACTTGAAGAATTGTATAGTAATTGCTACCTATATGTACTTCCAAGCGATGTTGAGGGTATGCCATTAACTTTATTAGAGGCTTTGAGTTATGGATGTTGTTGTTTAGTTAGTGATATAGAGGAGAACTGCGAAGTTGCTAAAGACTATGCGACAACCTTTAAACATGGGAATGTGATGGATTTGCAAAAACAGTTAGGGGCGATATTATGTTCAAAAAAAAGCTACGACAAAAAGTTAGTGTTGGATTATGTAAGAAAGAAATTTGGTTGGAATAATGTTGTAGAAAGTACACTTGAATCATATATAGGAAATAAACATGATTACAAGCAGTTTGGCAAGTCTTTATAAGTGTAGAAATATAGAAATTATGAGCAATTAAAGTATATTTTTAGAAAGGTTAATAGTCATAGTGAGAATAACTTTATTACTAAATAAATAATTAAATAAAGGGTGGGAAAATGAAAGTATCAATAATTACACGTCATGCAATAACAAATTATGGATCATTATTGCAAGCATTTGCATTACAGACAGTAATAGAAAACCTCGGATATGATGTCGAAATTATTGATTATATACGCCATGATGAGGATTATAAAAATATCACAGATGTTCTAGTCAAAAAGTCCTTAAAATGGAATTCAAATAGCATCACTCGGTTTCTATATAAAAGTATACAGTCACCAGAATATAAATTGATGGGTAAGGCGTTCAAAAGGTATAGAAAACAATATTTAAAACTTACTAATAATTATTGCTCGATAAAGGAATTGGAAAAAAATCCACCTATAGCAGATATATATTGCACTGGAAGTGATCAAGTGTGGGGGACAATTGGAGAAGATATATATGACAAAGTCTATTTTTTAGATTTTGTTCAGAATGATAAAAAATGTATATCGTATGCTGCAAGTTTTGGAAAATCTAAAATAGATGAGAATTTTAAAAATATGCTCAAGGGTTCACTAAAGAAATATGATGAGCTGCTTGTGAGAGAAGATAGTGCATTACAAATATTGCAGTCACTTAATTTTAAAAATTCTAGTCAGGTCTTAGATCCGACATTACTTTTGAATAATGAGCAATGGGATAAATACATAGGATCAAAGAAAATTAACAAAGATTATGTTTTAATTTATCAGTTACACAGAAATAATAAAATGGATAAGTATTCCAAAATGTTTTCAAAGAAAACAGGGCTTCAATTAATTAGAATGACACCATCATTACATCATATAGTGAGAGGTGGAAAGGTAGTTTTCCTTCCAAATATTATAGACTTTTTATCATATATCAAAAATGCAAAATATGTAATTACGGATTCATTCCATGGAACGGCATTTGCGATAAATTATAATGTACAATTTATCGATATACATCCAGGTGAAACAGCTACAAGGAATCAAAGCATATTGGAACTGACAGGACTAAAGAACAGAATGCTGGCGAATTATAATGATTTTTCTTATATAGATAAAATGATTGACTATAAGAAGGTTAACGAGATATTAACAGTGGAAAGAGTAAAATCAATAAATCTGTTAAAGGAGTCTCTAATAAAGTGATACGGAAGAGGTTGTCGAAAAATAATGTTAATAAAGTATCATCAATAGTTTGTAGTGTATGTCGATACTTTGAACAACTATGTCCAACACAAGGTATAACAATTAAAGAAAAATTCTTAGCACCAGTTGTTAATGAAGATACTTGTATTGATTGTGGATTGTGTTTAAAAAGATGTGCTCAATTTAATGATATTCGGAGTAAACACTATAACACTTTTCCAAAAGTTTATCTTGTTAAAATAAATGATAAAAAATTATTAAAACGCAGTGTTTCTGGTGGATTCTTTACCACAATAGCAAACTTTGTATTAGAACGGAATGGCGTAGTATTTGGATATGCTTGGAGTAAGGATCTTGTAGCACATCACATTATGATAATTACAAAATACAATCTACATTTAATGCAAGGGTCGAAATACGTTCAAAGTGATACTGAAAATACATATAGTCAAGTTAACGAATATCTTATAGCTAATAAATTAGTATTATATACTGGAATGTCTTGCTAGATTGCCGGATTAAAGAACTTTTTAAATAGTAATTATTATAACTTAATAACAGTTGATTTTGTATGTCATAGGGTACCAAGTCCCAAGCTATTTAAGAAGTATATTGAATGGTTAGGTGATAATTATGGTAGAAAAATTATTTCATACGACATCAGAAATAAAGAACGTGGTGGTGGGGAACTTATGCTTAAAGCAAAGACAGAGACAAAGACAAAATTCTTGCCTGCCAATTTAGATTCCTATTATAATGCATTCTTAGATGGTAAGACATACAGGGAATGCTGTTATCAATGTAAATATGCTAGTCCAAACCTAAAAGGAGACATTACCATTGGAGATTATTTGAAAATAGAAAAAATTAATCCCAAGTTTTATTCATTGGAAGGGGTATTGTTGGTATTAGTTAACTCGGATTTAGGAAAAAATGAATTTGATAAAATATGTAATCAATATGAAGTATTAGAAACTACACTGACTGAAGCTAAAATGAACAACAGAAACTTGTATTCTTCAGTTGTTAGCCTTGAAATTCGCTCTTATATATATAAGGTTTTAACTACTGAAATATTTGAAACTTATATTGATAAATATTTACCCATGCAATCTAGCTTAAAAAGCAAACTGAAATTTATAATTCCATATCGAATAAAAGCTTATATTAAGAAGGTGAAACAATGAAAATATTATTTTCGGCATTTGCATGTGATCCATATAGAGGCTCTGAAGCATATTGTGGTTGGTCTTGGCCATTGGCTATGCGTAAATATCATGAGGTATATGTTGTTACAAGAAAAGAGAATAAAAAAAATATAGAAATATATCTTTATCAAAATAATATATCTGATATTCATATGTTGTATTGTGATATACCAGATTTTATAAATTTATATTATAAATTTGGAAAAGCATATTTTTTATATTACGAACTTTGGCAACGAAAAGCTTATAAATTCATTAAGAAATTACATAAAACTGAGAAGTTTGATTACATTCATCATATTACGTTGGGGGATTTTAGAAATATAGGTTATATGTGGAAAATAAATACAAAATTTATATTTGGACCAGTTGGTGGGGCACAGGTTACACCTAAAGTTCTAAAGTCATATGTAAAAGGACATAAATTTGAGGAGAATAAACGATTATTAATTAATTGTTTAGTAAAATACGATCCCTATTTTAGAAGAGCATTAGGGAAAACTAATGTTATTTATGCAGCAAATGAAGAAACGCAGAACTTTATTTTAGATATAGTACATGATAAAAATAAATGCAAACTATTATCAGAAAATGGAATTAGCAATGAATACTTTGAAAGTTGTGTTAGAGTCAAAAATAATAGTAGTGTAGTCATTATAATGTGGGCAGGAAGAATGATTTATCGAAAAGGGCTTGAATTGCTATTAAGTGCATTAAAAGAATTAGATACAAAAATAAAATATAAAGTAATTTTGTATGGTAGTGGGCCTGAAGAAGAAAGACTAAAATTGCTTTGTAAGAAATATAACTTAGATAAAAAAGTTAATTTCAAAGGAAATTTGTCATTTGAAGTTATGAGAAAAGAATATTCTAAAGGTGATATCTTTGTTTTTCCAAGTATTAGAGAAACTACAGGAACAGTTTTATTAGAGGCAATGTCAAATGGAATGGGAATTATTGCGCTCAATCAAAATGGAGCAAAGTTGCTTTTAAACGATGATTGTGGAATACTAGTTTCGATTAATTCAAAAAAACAAGTTATAACAGAATTCAGTAATGCGCTAAAGCTTCTTATAGAGAATGAAAAAGTTCGTACTAATTTAGGTGAAAATGCAAAACATAAATTAAAGGCTAGTTATTTATGGGAAAATAAAACTAAAACTATAGCTAATGAATATGTAAGTAGTGGGAGGTAAATATGAAAGTTTTACATTTGCTTAGCACCGGTGAAATAGGTGGCATAGAAGTTCTATGTAAAGATATTTCAAAATATAGTGATTGGGATAATATTTTTTGTTTCGTATTTTCTGGAGGACAAATTACAAATGAAATTGACAAAACTAATGGGAAAGTAATAGTATTAAAGAAAAGTAAAAACAAATTATCCTTATTAAAATTGCGAAAACTGGTATCAATATGTAATAATGAAAAAGTTGATATTGTTAATATACATCACAATAATGTTTTTTTACAATTTTATTATACAAAATTGAAACAGTTCTTACCAAAAGTAAAATTTGTAATGACATTGCATTCATGTTTTGAAAAAGAATATAATTATTGTGGTAATTTTTTCATTGACATGTGTAGAAAATATTATATAAATAAATCCTTACAAATTTCTAATCTAATTATAGCAGTATCTAAAGCTGGTAAAAGAACGTATGAGGAAAATTTCAATCTATTAAATAAAATGATTGTGGTAATATATAATGGTATTAGTCCCGAAATATTAGACAAAGGAAAAGATAATTATAATGTTTGCAATGATTGTATTGAACTAATGTATATTGGAAGATTAGTCAAGATTAAAGGTTTAGAAAATCTTATTTTAGCAATGGATAAGTTATATATAAAATACAATATTCACTTAACATTGGTTGGTGACGGAAAAGACAGAAAATGTTTTGAAAAGCTAGTTCATAAGTACAGTTTAGAGGAATATATAACATTTGTAGGTTTTCAAAGAAACCTTGATTATTATTTTAGAAAAGCGAATATTTTCATTTATCCTTCTATTTGTAAGGAAATATTCGGGATATCTATTGTCGAAGCTATGGCATATGGATTGCCATGTGTTGCAAATAAAATCGGAGGCATACCGGAGATAATTATAGATGGAGAAAATGGATTCTTGACAAAAAAAAATGACGAGAGTGGAATTGTTGAAG
Source organism: Clostridium psychrophilum (assembly GCF_018861705.1). Taxonomy (GTDB): domain Bacteria; phylum Bacillota; class Clostridia; order Clostridiales; family Clostridiaceae; genus Clostridium_AD; species Clostridium_AD psychrophilum. The sequence continues at coordinate 5,855 of NZ_JAHLEC010000017.1, forward strand.
CTATTATACGTGTTATTAATTATTCTAAAGATAATGACATGAGCTCAATTTCTAATCAAGCAAAATATACAGCAACAAAATTTTCTATTGGTAATACAATTGTAGATTTAGAAAAACAGTATACTGATTTATTAAATTAATTATAATATAAATTGTAGCTTGAGTGAATAAGAGAATATAGAGGTACAGTGTGTAGGTTACATTGACTATTTAGCTATGAAAGAATGTAATCTAAGAATAAATTAACTAAAGGCAATAGTAGCGTATAGGAGGCAATAAGTGAAGACATTTTCTAAAAAAACTATAGTACATTTACATCCGGAAATTTTAATATATGCACAACTGATTTTATGTTGTTTTGAGTACTTTAACGATTTTAATATATCTACCAGATATAATGATTTTATAACAATTGCTATTTTTATATGTTGTGTTATTAAAGGAAAAAAAGAAAAAACATATCCAGTAAAGTTTGTCGCAATATCGTTTATATATATATTAGTTGCATTAATAGTATACGAATTTAACGATTATCCAATAAAAGCATATTTATGGGGTGCCAGAGAAATAATCACTTCTCTTATATTTATGTGGGGATGTATTAAGCTTTTGGAAAAGAAGGATATAATAAAATTAGTAAAATTATTTTATATAATTTTTATATTTAATTTTTTCATGATATTATATCAGTATTTTAGACTTGGGTTAATAGGAGATTCAGCTAGTGGTATTTTTGGAACAACTATTGGTAATAACGAATTTCAGGTTATTTTTCTATTATTAGCTACGATATGCACACTTACATTATATGTAAATATGAAAATCAAACTCAAATATTGTATTCTATGTCTGTCAATATGCCTTATTATTTCAGCAATTTCAGAACTAAAGGTATATTTTTTATTATTAATTTTTATAATAATATTGCAATTCATCTTAATGAAATTTAATAAAAAAACAGTATTAATTGCAATGGGTAGTTTAATTCTCTTATTATTATTTACTCAATTATTATATAAAGTACATCCCGGATATCTAGATTTATTTAGTATACAAAAACTATTATCTTATTCTGGTGGCAATGGCTATACATCGAAAGGTGATGTAAATAGATTAACCGGTTTACATAGTGTTGTCCGTTATATAAATTACAGAACATCTACATTGTTATTTGGCATTGGACTTGGAAATGGTCAATATATACTAGTGAAAGGATATCACATTAACATAATGTCTAGGTTTTATTCTGAATATGGAAATTTCTTGCATTACACATGGTTTACTCAAACACTTGTGTTTGTGGAAACTGGTGTTGTGGGATTTTTATTATATATAGCTAGATATATAGCCCTATTTATTGAATATATAATTATGACTAAGAAAAATAAGCGTATTAGAATGTATTCTACAATTGGAGAAATGACGGTTTTGATATCAATATTTCTAATATTCTATGATAGTGTTATGCAAACTGAGATTGGTATTTATTTTTCATATTTTTTACTTTCAGTACCATTTGTACTTCAAAATCATTACTCTATTGAAAATAAGAATAATTAAAAAATAAAGTGAGGACTAATAATGAACGATTTATTAAGCGTTGTTGTACCGATATATAATGTAGGTAATTATCTGGATGAGTGTATAAAATCAATCATAAATCAAACATATGCAAATCTTGAAATAATCTTAGTGAATGATGGTTCGACAGATAATTCCTTAGATATCTGTAAAAAGTATTCTAAAGCAGATACTCGTATTGTCTTGATAGATAAAAAAAATGGTGGCTTAGCAGATGCCAGAAATGCAGGCATCACAGTTTTTACAGGAAATTTTATTGCATTTATAGATTCAGATGATATTATAAATTTAAAGATGTTTGAATTAATGTTAGGGTTAATTAACAAAACTAAATCAGACATTGCAATATGTAGCTATACTGATTTTTCAGATGATAAACCAATTAACAACAGAAAATTAAATGAACACCATAATGTTACATATACTGGAAAAGATGCTGTTTATAATGTTTACACAGGTAGAAATAAGAATATCCAATTTATTGCATGGAACAAAATATATAAAAGAGAACTATTTACGAATATAAGATATCCAATTGGAAAGTTGCATGAAGACGAATTTGTAACCTACAAGGTTTTATATTATGCTAAAAAAGTAGTATGTAGTCAAGCCATATTATATTATTACAGACAAAGAGAAAAAAGCATAATGCATACCACTTTATCTTATCGTAATTTAAATAGTTTGGAAGCATATCAAGAGTCCATAGACTTTTTTGCACAAAGGAACGAAAAGATATTGTGTTCGTGTGCCGTAAATAGAGCACTTGCTTCAACAATAGTACTTTATAATCGATTTGCAGAAAATCAGATTTATGATAAAAAAATAGAACAGGAAATCAAGAAATATTATTCGAAAATCATTCATAAATATTTAAGCAATACAGATCTATCAAAAATAAAAAAAACTTATTACAGAATATTTTATATTAATTGCAAATTGGGGTTATTGCTATTTAAATTAAAAAACATTAATAAATAGATTTTAGTAATTCTAGTAAGAAAGAAATAATAGTCGAATTAATAATGATACTAAACAATAATCATTAAGTATTAACTATCAATTATCTATATTTAAATATGAATTAAAGGTAGGTTAGAAATAAACAATTTACAATCAATATCCTAGCAAATATTATTTCTTTAATTGTAAGTTTAGGCATATGTTTTTTTAAAACACTGTTTTTAGTTAAAAGTGTAGGCAGTAAAGCATAATACTCATAAAAGTTACACTTAAAAACATTTTATTTAGTTTTAAATTCCTAATCAACTTTGTAATAAAGGTAACGATTAATAATGCTCTAAATAAAACAATAAATAGTGATTTATACCTTCAGTAAATACAAGGTGTTTAAACGTAAAGGAGATTTAGTTAATGAGAAAAAAACAGTTAGGGATTAACTTAATAGCTAGCTTATTTGCTTTTTCAGTAAATATATGTATAAGTTTTCTCTTAACCCCTTATATAGTGGGGAAATTAGGAAATGAAGCTTATGGTTTCATAGGATTAGCCAATAACTTTGTTGGTTATGCATCTATAATGACGGCTGCTCTCAATGCTATGGCGGCTAGATTTATTACAATCGAATTACATAAAGATAATAATGAAGAAGCTAACATATATTTTAACTCTGTATTGATTGGTAATATAATTATGTCAGTTGTCTTAGCTATAGTATCGTTGATTGTTGTCCTAAATCTGAAATATATATTAAATGTATCAGATAATCTGATTATAGATGTGCAATTGACTTTTTTGATTGTGTTTTTAAACTTTGTCATTACAATATTAGTTTCTATATTTAGTATATCTACATTTGTAACAAATAGGCTTGATTTACAATCTATAAGGAATATTGGGTCGAATATTATAAGGGTAATTCTTACACTATTACTTTTTGCCTTTCTACCAGCAAAAATATACTTTATAAGTATTGCAGCCTTAGTAAGCACAATATTTATAGGTATAACAAATGCTTCTTTAACTAAAAAGTTATTGCCTGAGATAAGGTTATCAATAAAGTGCTTTAAGTTGAAGGCTGTGAAAATATTACTTTCAGCGGGAGTATGGAACTCAATGGGCAGTTTAAGTGATATGTTATTAACAGGATTAGATTTGTTAATTGCTAATCTTTTCATTAATGGTCAAGCTATGGGTATTTTATCAATTGCTAAAACGGTTCCTTTAGCAATACAAGGCTTAGTAGTTCTTGTTGCAGGTATTTTTACTCCTAGTTTTACAATACTTTATGCGAAAAACAAAATTATGCAATTGGTTAGTGAAACTAAAATAGCAATGAAATTTCAAGCCCTTATCATGACTGTACCTATAGTTGGATTTATAGTGTTTGGTAAAAGTTTTTATACAATATGGCTATTAGGTAAAACACAGCATGAAATTGCTCAGATTTCAATATTATCGTTCTTAACAGTATTGCCTTGGTTGTTAAATTCATATGTGGAGTGTTTATATTCGCATAACATGATAACAAACAAGATAAAGACATCTGTAGTTGTTACAATGATTCTAGGAATAGTAAGCACTGTAATTGTGTTAATACTAATTAAATTAACTAACTTGGGTATTTATGCAATTGCAGGGGTAAGCTCAATAATTATTGTTTTAAGGATATTAATATTTGTTCCAATTTATGCCGCACATGTTTTAAGTTTAAATTGGAAGACCTACTATCCACCATTGTTAAAAGGAATACTAGCTTTTTTTGTCACATATATATTCTTTTATTCTATAAGTATAAATATAAAAATAAACAATTGGACCGAGCTTGGACTTGTTGCAATTATATGTGGAGTGTTAGGGTATATACTTAACTTTTTTATTGTATTAAACAAAAGTGACATAAAAAGAGTATGTCGTATGGTGTTGAAACAAACAAATAAAAAAAAGATTCAATAAATTAACAGTAATATATCTAAATGTTATCAATTTCTTGTAAACATTTATTATTGTTTTCGCTATAAGTGATAATTAGGACAATAAAAAAGAATTAACAATAGTAAATTTTCTTAAGCTCAGTGATAAATTTTAGCATTGATCAATAGACAGAAATACGAGCCAATACCTATTTTTGTAAACTTTGTTGAGTTTAGCTACGGTAATTATATTAGATAGATGGAGTCATTGGTTTTTATTATAAAAATGGTTTAAACCATTTCTAAGGTAAGAATTCGCAAAAATAAAACAAAGATAGTGTAAATACTATCAGATAAAACAAGGAGGATATAATATGAAAGTTGGAATTATGTCTATGCAAAGAATACAAAACTATGGATCATTTTTACAGTCATATGGACTAAAAATGACAATTGAAAATTTAGGTCACAAAGTTGTTTTTTTAGATTACAAAATAGAAAAACCGATTGTTCAACTAGAAAAACCAATTGTTCAACTAGAAAAAAAGAATATTCCATATAGGGTAGCAAAAAAAATGTATTATATAATGAAGGAGGATATATTTCATATAAAAAGTATGTCTCACCTTTATAATAAAAAATATTTACCTATGCTAGGAATAACTGAGAAAAGAAATTACCGCGACCAAGTAGATGTTTTAGTGATAGGTAGTGATGAGGTTTTTAATTGTCTACAACCTAATCTTCTTGTAGGATATTCTAGAGAATTGTTTGGTAAAGATAATAATGCTGGTAAAATTATTAGCTATGCTGCAAGTTGTGGAAATACAACCCTCGAAAACATTAAAAAGTATAATATTGATAAAGAAGTAGGGGGAATGCTCAAAAAATTTTCTGCTATTTCTGTTAGAGATAACAATTCATTTAAGGTAATAAATGAATTAACTGCAAAAGCACCAGTAATTAATGTTGATCCAGTTATTATAGCAGATTTTGATGCCTATATTCCTGAGCAAAGTAAATTGAAAGATTATATATTAATTTATTCTTATCCAAATAGAATTAGAAATGAAAAAGAAATAAATGCAATTAAGAATTTTGCACAAAAACACAATAAAAAATTAGTTTCAATAGGTTCACATCAAAAATGGGTTGACCTTAAAATAGAAGCAGATCCATTTGAACTTTTATCATATGTTAAAAATGCAGATTATATAATAACAGATACATTTCATGGAAGTATTTTTTCAATTAAGTACAATAAACCTTTCGTGACATTTATACGCGAAAGTAATAAACAGAAACTACGGGATCTACTACAAAGGTTTTCTGTTGCGGATAGAGAACTCAAAAATGCGGATGAGTTGGAGGATATATTGTTAAAGCCTATGGATTTTGATCGAGTAAATAGTATTATTGCTGTAGAAAAAGAAAAATCCATATCATATTTGCAGAACAATTTGAAATGATGAGTTCATAATAAACTTACAACATGTGGTAAATTTATCATAAGACTATTAGATATTTAAAATGATAAAGTGAAAATGCGCAAAACAATTTTTCTAGCTAAGGAGAAGTAAAATATGATTAAATTGTACACAAATAAAGAAGAATGTTGTGGATGTACTGCTTGCATGAACATATGTACAAGACAGGCTATTTCAATGAAAGCTGATATTAATGGGTTTATTTATCCAATAATAAATAATAACTTATGTGTGGAATGTGGGTTATGTAAAACAGTCTGTGCATTCCAACACGAACCAGTTACTTATACTAAGCCATTTGCCACATATGCAGCTGTCAATAAAAATCAATCTGTTCTTACTGCGAGTGCTTCAGGTGGAATATTTGCAGCACTTGCTTCAGTGGTGTTTGAAAAAGGTGGTGTGGTTTTTGGATGCGCTTTTAACCGTGATATGGTGGCAGAACATATTTGCGTTGATAATCTAATTGATATGAAAAAGCTTCAGGGTTCCAAGTATGTACAGAGTAGTATTAATACCACTTACGCTCAGACCCGAAAATTTTTAAAAGAGGGTAGATGGGTATTATTCACAGGTACTCCTTGCCAAATTTCAGGATTAAAATCTTACCTCGACAAGGACTACAATACTCTTATCACTGCTGATTTAATTTGCCATGGTGTTCCGAGTATAGCATTTTTTAAGGGATACATCAAACACTTGGAAGCAAAACTTAATGCTAAAGTTATAGATTTCAAGTTCAGGGATAAATCAAAAGGATGGGGATTATTGGGAAAAGTGGTTTATGAAAAGAATGGAGTGGTGCGCGAGAAATTGATACCACACTATACCTCTTATTATTATAGCTATTTCTTAAAAGGTGATATTTATCGCGAGAATTGCTACGAGTGCAAATATGCAGGTAGTAGCAGACAGGGTGATTTTACAATAGGTGATTATTGGGGCGTTGAGAAAGCCCAGCCTGAAATTAATACTAAAAATGGAGTATCTGTTCTATTGGTAAATAATGAAAAAGGAATGGTGATGATTGAAAAATTGAAGGAACTTCTTACATTGACAGAGTCCACTTTTGAACAAGCCGGAATGCAAAATGGACAGTTAAGGCAACCAACTGCCAAAAGCAATAGAAGAGGAGTAATATTAAAAATGTGGCGTGAGGATGGATATGAGGCTTTGGCTCATGAGTACTATAATACAAATAAGAAACAGCTTAGGCTATTGAGGATTAAAGCTCTGGTACCTCAATCAGCAAAGAAGATGATAAAAAAATTACTTGGGAAAAGATAAATTGAGTGGAACTACACCAACTTTTGTAGTAGGGAAATAATATTGAATTTTATTGAATAATATGGTAATATTAGTATAGAATGGTGGTGCTTAAATGTTAACAGAAGTTTCAGAAATAAATCGTAAAATTATCAATTCTGGGAACAAAAATAGATTGAAAAATAAAGACTTTTCACTTATATCTAGTAATTGCAATGGTGCATTTATGATGCATGATTTAGATTTAAAATTTTTAACTCCAACAGTAAATCTTTTTTTCTTCCCTAATGATTTTATTAAATTTGTAGAAAATATTGATTTTTATTTAAAACAAAAGCTAGAATTTATTGATGATAAGAATTATGATTACCCAATTGGGAAATTGAAGGATGTAAAAATCCACTTCATGCATTATAAAAACAACGAAGATGCTGAGAAACAATGGTATAAACGAAGCAAAAGAATAAATCCTAAAAATATATTTATTATGATGACAGATAGAGATGGTTGCACTGAAGAGATGATTAGAGATTTTGACAATTTACCATATAAAAATAAAGTTATATTTACAAATAAGAAATATAAACAATATAGTTCAGCTTTTTATATAAAGGGATTTGAGAACCAATCAAGTATAGGAAATATCTTTGAATTCAAAAATATACTTGGTAAAAAATATTATGATGATTTTGATTATGTTAATTGGTTTAACAATGGTATAAAATAATGTTTAGCAAGCTCAACCAAGGTCTCGCAAGGGTCCCCGGGGGAAGTGAACATTAGGTGAATAATTATGCGGAAGCTAGGCGAAGATGGAACAGCTGATGCAAATTTAAGGATGTAAAGTTAGGTTTGAAAGGATAAAAATTTTGCAAAATAAAAACAAAAAAACTTGGCGGCAGCCATAGGGTAGAAACTACTGAAATTTATAGAAGTGTATAATTTCGGTAGTTTTTTTATCGTGAAGCTAAAGTAAGTTACTTACCACTCAATATAATAAAGGATATATTGGGTGGAAAGTAACTTCAAGTTGTTTTTTATTGTAATACACTGTTACAGGAGTGTTAGAGGGCACTTTAATTTACAGTAAGTTAAAAGATAAAAAAGATAAAGAAATTTATTTTTATAATAAATATTTTAAAAGCAGAGTAGAATAAAATATAATTTTCTGATAAAATAAGATTAGAAGAAGGAATGATTATATGTAAAGATTAAAGCCTTTAAATGATTTTATATTTAAGAAGACTTTTGGTGAGGAAGAAACGAAAGATAATCTAATAGCACTACTTAATGCAATTTTAAGTAAAAAAGATAGAGACAAATTAGTAACACTTGAAATAGTTGAAAATAAAGAATTAACGCCCGAATTAATCGGAGATAAGACAGGCATAATAGATGTTAGAGCTAAAACAGAAGATGGTACACAACTTGAAATAGAAGTACAGTTAACAAATCAGCACAATATGGATAAAAGGACAATATGGTATTGGGGTGAAATGTTTTCAGAAGGAATAAAAAAGGGAGAAGATTATAAGAATCTAACTAAGGTTATAACTATAAATATAGTAGACTTTGAATATATAAAAATACCTGATAAATTCCACACAACATTTCATTTATGGGAAGATGGAGTAAAAGACTACATGCTAACAGATGTAATAGAAATTCATTTTATAGAGATGGAGAAATTTAGAAAATTAAAAAATAAGAACTTAAAAGAAGATAAATTACAAAGGTGGTTATCATTTTTTAGAGAAGATATAAGTAAAGAAGAATTAAAGGAGTTGATGGACATGGATGTCGATATTAAAAAAGCAGAAGAGAAAATAGAATATCTAAGTAGTGATCCAAAGACATTAGAATTATATAAATCAAGAGAAAGATCACTTCATGAGAGGGCTAATATGATTAGTTCGGCTAAAGATGAAGGAATAAATGAAAAAGCAATAGAAGATGCAAGAAATCTATTAAAACTAGGAGTTAGTATAGATATAATAATTAAAGCCATAGGTCTTTCTAAAGAAAAGATAATACAAATAAAGAAAGAGTTAGAAAGTTAACAACAGAGCTTGTCCGTTTCACTTCCAAACTTTGAAGCAAGCTTAGCAACAGAGCTTGGCCATTTCACTTCCAAACTCTGTAAGGGGTCAAACTCTTGGAAAAAATTGGAAAGCGTGCTATGCGTAAGCTAGACGAAGATGAAACATCTGATGTGAATTAAGGGTGAAGAAGTTGAAATGAAAAGTTAAGAAATAGGGGAAAAAACAAAAACAAAAAAATTGGTGATAACCACGAGATGGAGCTACTGAAAGTTATAGAGATATAATTTTGGTAGTTCTTTTGTATTAAAAGTATTTGTACTGGATTATGTAATTATTGACGTGAAATGAATTGGCATACAATATGATAAATGTTATATTGAGAGGTAAGTAATCAACTTCGAGTAATTTTATTGGTGATACATTGTTAAATTATCGTTAGAGGTCACTTTGATTTGAAGCAAATTAAAGATAGAAAAAAGTTAAAGAGGTTTACTTTTACAGGTGCAGGTGGCAGGTATTTGGTTATAAAATAAGATACATACTCGTTGAGCTATAATTTTAGTAAAAAAGTCTAGTATTTTCTACTAAGTAAAATAAATTAAGATGTGTCAATTAATACGTTATATTAATAAAATGTATTAATTAGTACGTAAAATGTTGTGTTTTTAGCATATTTATATTATAATTTGATTATAATATAAATGAAGGGACTGATAGAAATTTGTGTTCACAAAGGAGAGAAACAAAAAAACATTTAGATTTTACACCTGAGGATATAAAAACGTTTCTTGAGAAACTTAGAAAATTAGTCATCTATGGTAAATATATAATTTCAAAAAATGAAAAAAGAAAAGAGAACATGGATTTCATAGAAGATTATAAAATTAATACACAAAAGGAAAAAGAAATTCTATTAAGTCTTCAATATGAAGATTTTTGTTATGCTGTTGATAATGAAAAAGAGAAATTTTATTATGAAAAACTATATATTTTTAGCAAAGCCTATGAGCTAGATAACTGGGGAACCTTGGAGTTTATTGATATATACATAAAAATAAATATGACACAGACAAGAAAAGGTGATGATTTTATGATCATTGTATCTTTTCATAAAAGAAATAAAGATATTAAATATTTGTTTAAATAAATAACTTGATATATTTTGCTTCTTAGTTAAAAATGATAATGAATAGAAGGAGGTAATAAGTATGTTACAGTTTTGTGAGAAATGTAATGATACAGTGAAATACTCTATTAGAGAGGAAAGAAAAATAAAAATTATTAAAGGAAGAAAAATAGAGTATATAGGAAAAGAAGCTTATTGTGATGAATGTGGTAGTGATTTATTTGTTCATGAAATAAGAGACTCTAATTTAGAGATGCTCGATGAAGCTTTTAGAGAACAGACAAAATTGATTACAGTACCCATAATAGAGAATATACTTGATAAGTATGATATTGGTAAAAGACCATTATCTTTATTAATGGGTTGGGGTGAAGGAACTTTAACTAGATATTTGAATGGTGACATGCCAACTAAACAGTATTCAGATATTTTAATTAGATTACTCAATAATCCAAAATATATGAGTGAAATCTTAGAAGAAAATAAAGGGAAAATAACTGAACATGCATATAATGTTTGTAAAAAAGCGTTAGATAGAATAGATGGTGAAAAGTGTGAAATGGCATTAACATATGAAAGTAGTGAGAAGATAGATAACGTGTCTAAGTATATATTGAATAATTGTAGTGATATAACCCCTTTAGCATTACAAAAATTATTGTATTATGCACAGGCTTTTTATAAAGTATTTAATGGACAATTCTTGTTTGACAATGATTGTGAAGCTTGGATACATGGTCCTGTTTATAGGGACATCTATTATAAATATAAGGAATATGGATATAATGCAATAGAAGATAATACATCAAAATTTTGTGATATTAATTTAGATAAAGCTGAGGAAGAATTGCTAGATAGTATTATAATTAATTTTGGTTGTTATAGCGGGAAGATCTTAGAAAGAATGACTCATATAGAAGCACCATGGAATATCACTAGAAAAGAGTTGAGTAACTATGATAGTTCTGATAGAATTATTGATAAAAAAATTATTAATGAATATTTTAATAGTATAAAAAATAAATTCGAAATGTTAAATATTGCAGACATTAAGGATTATAGTGCAGATTTATTTAGCAAAGTTCAAACTTTATAAAAATTAGTAACCAATAAACAGATTTCGCTACGCTACATCCATATGTTGGGAAGGGACCATGTCAGCAACTAGTATATGTAAAAACATAAACTAGGGAAGCGAAGCTGGGTTAGAAGGGAACATTTGATTGAGATTTAGAGTCGAAGAAGTTAGGGTGAAAAGTTAGAAAATTGGAGAAAAAATAGAATCAAAAATACTTGGCGATAGCCAACTTAGAAAACTACCAAACTGCATGTTGATGCATCTTGGTGGTTTTTGTTTATTAAAAAGTTATTTGGATATAATTTAAACAAATAATTATATAGTAGGTGAATAAATTATATGGTCAGAAAAAAATGTGATTGGTATCCAGGATCAATTCATCATATTACAATGAATTTGTGCGGAAAGCCCACTCCTTGAGGTGTAGCAAGCTCAACCAAGGTCTCGCAAGGGTCCCCGGCAGGCTGTGCGAAAACCTAAAATAAGTATGGAGGTGTATTTAAATTGAATATAGACGAGATTAGAAAGTCGCACTACAAGGAAGAAGGAAGGGAAGAAGAAAGAGAAAAAAGTAAAGAAGAAAGAAAACAATTAATACTTAAACAATATAGTAAAGGGCTTTCAATAGAATATATTGCGGATATAAATGATTTTGATGTTGAATATGTAAAGGATGTAGTGAAAAATGCAAAACAATAGCAAGTAATTGCGTCAGCAGCAAGCTAAAAAAGGTTTCGCAAGGGTATTATGGGTTAAGCAACAGAGCTTGTCCGTTACACTTCCAAACTTAGTAAGAGGGCAGACCCTTGGAAACAATTGGAAAGCGGGTTATGCTGAAGCTAAAGGAAGATGGGACATATTATGTGAATTAAGGGAGAAAAAGTTGGTATGAAAAGTCTAGATAATTGAATAGAATAGAAATAAAAAACTTGGCGACAGCCGTGAGGGAACTACTGAAACTTATAGAGATATAATTTTGGTAGTTTTTTTGCCGTGAAAGTGTTTGTGCCACGATATTGATAAATATTTATTGTAATGTTTAGGAAAATAGTGAATAAGGTAAGAAGAGAGGATATTATATAATAAGAATGTAAAGTGAGGTGTTAATATGAACACGTAGCCAACTACGTTTGAAGTAACTTTGTTGATATACAATGAATATTGACCCCCTTTCTGAACTATACCCTTAAAGGTGGACATAAATGAAAAAATGTGTTTACATACCATTAAGGGAGATGATAGTAGGATGGGAGAAAAGAAAAAATAAATACAGTAAGGAATTTAAACTTGATGCAATAAGAATGTATCGAAACTGGGTTAGAGGATGGCAGACGCAAAGGTGCTATCGGGCAATTTATTTTACCACCCAAAATTGAAGGGTTACCTATTAATGAAGAAAATCTCCGGCTGAGGGCCGAAAATGCTTATCTTCGTTCTCTTCTTGAGTTGAATATAGATGTTATTAAAAAAAAACATATTACGAAGTAATTGATCTGTTAAGAGAGGACTTCTGTTTGAAAATATTATTGGAGGTATCTGGAATAAGACGTTCCAGCTACTACAAATGGAAAAAGAACATCAACGTCCTAACAAAAAGGAAACAAGCTAATCTGAATATTTCTGAAAGAATTAAATTATTGTATGTAAAACACAAAGGGTGTTATGGCGTTGATCGAATGACACATGCCTTGTTAAATGATTACAAACTAGTGGTAAATCATAAACATGTGTATAGGTTAATGAAAGAACATGGTTATCTTGCTGTTATAAAGCCTAAAAAGTATTTTAAGCAGCCTCAACGCAGGCACTCCGGAGTTAATATACTTAATCGAAATTTTCAAGCTAGTTATCCGTTTGACAAGCTTGCAACTGACGTTAGTGTTATTAAAAAGAGTGGGAAAAGTATCTACATATCACCAATAAAAAATTTGTGTACTAACATGATAGAAGGTTGGGACATAAGCTACAATGGATCATTAAAAATAGCAATAAACCCATTACTCTCCATAAAGGATAAGGCGCTTCCTGAAGGAACATTTATGCATTCAGATCAAGGGGGATTGTATACATCAGGTGTATTTAAGAAAATACTAGAGGAAAACAACTTCATTCAAAGTCTATCGAGGAAAGGTACACCAATTGATAATTCACCTATGGAAAGTTTTTTTGGTACCTTGAAAAGTGAGATGCTATATAATCCATTAATAAAATTACATAATGATATTGAAACGGTTGCTGCAATAGAGGAATATTTTAGTTATTACAACAATGACAGAATCCAAAAGAAATTGGGTTATTTAATTCCTGCTCAGTACAAGGAAATACGATTGAAGAAATACCAACAGGATACAAAGTAGTCTTTATAATATATTTCTAGTCATTTAAGCTACAATGTATCTACCTTTTGGGGTACAGTTTGACATTCTACAAACTTCAAACTCACTACGTCGCGCAAGGGTTCCTGGTGGTAACTAGAGAGGTGTTATATTGGTAAAATGAAAATTTTTATAGGTTGATAAAGAAGTTTTAGGATGTTATAATTACTATACTTGCAATTAAAATTATGGTGGTGATTTAGAATGGATAACGAAACAAAGAAAATGTTTGAAATGTTAATGGGAAAGTTGGATACTATATCGGAAAGCCAAAAAAACATGGAAATAAGGCAGGATGAAATATTTTCTGTTGTAAAGTCTATTGAACATAGCAATACTACACATAAAGCAGAGATTGATAATATTACTTATAAAATTGCACATACAGAGGGAATAATTAATAAGATAGGCAATGTAATTAATGAAAGTAGAGCCGTAAAATAAATAATTAGAGCGGGACAGTTGAGAAACTGTTCTTATTTTTTTATGTTTCATTAGCAACCAAGCGTGTCTATTTCATCTCCAAACTCTGTAGCAAGGCGAATCGCCATCCGTCCAAGTTCCCCGTGGTTTGTGAACTTGGAGGTGTTTTTCAATGAGAAATAGACTAATAAGTGTTTGGTGTAAAAAGATTTTAGTTGTGGAAGCAGGAAATAAAAATAAACTGATAGCTTATAGCTCAAACACTATTATCAGAGTGTATAGGCTATAGCTATCAGTTTTAAATGAATTCAATGCTTATTTAGTCCACCAATCCCATTTCGTAAATGAGTATGGAACAAATCCCATAGGATCAATTTTGTTGAAATATAGATTTTCTCCAGGTTCTAATGTATTTGTACTAACTATATATTGAGAACCTATCATTCGTACTACTTCTAGTTCTGCCCATGGATCATGTGGAGAATCCGTCAAAACTACAGTAGATGTAGCTAATTTATTCTCTGTTATATCGGCTATTGCTAACTTTTGTTTTATTAAAGTTGGGCTTAATAGGAAACCACATCCATCAGCTGATTTCGCATATGTTATATTATACATATAGTCAGTTATTGCATCATTTAGTTCTTCAATTTTACCATCTTTATTTAATTTCCCTGATAAATCAGCACTAACTGTAAAAAATTCTATTCCATTACGATTAATTTTACCTATTACTTTACCATCTTTAACTTCAAAATCTATGGTTGCCATTTTTTTTGGAAGTCCACAAACCTCTCTTCCCATTGACATTGCCATTCCATCAGTTATTGGCATAGATAAACAGTATCTTCCTATTACTCCATTACATTCTGCAAGGATAAATAAACCAGCTTCTTTGTATCCTGGAGCAAAACTTGTTTTTGGATAATTGGCTACAAAAGTTGAAACTAATGGTTTATCTTTTACTGGTTTTAATGGAGCAGGTAGTAATTTTGCTATGACTTCTGGTTTTGTTTCCCAAACTGTGTTTAATGTTTCTGCACCATAAAATATTGTCTTTTTTTCTCGTAATGACATTATTTGTTCCATTGTTTTTGTAAAACTATACATAATATAACCCCCCTTAATTTAAATCGTCCTATATCTTACTAAAGCATATATGCTTTTTCAAATCCATTTGACACTGCATCTACTACCCTGCCTGGTTTACGAACATCTCCTAATAGTTCAACAATATTATAATGTTCTTCTATTTCACTTACTATTTCATTATTTGATTTAACGCCTAAAGATAATACTACAACATCAGTTTTTAGTGTAGTAATTTTCTGATCTTTAGTGTTTTCAATATCTATTTCACCATCTTTAATATTTGTAAGTTTGCTACAAGGTAGCATTGTTACTCCAGCTTTACCAAGTCTTATACTTATATCAATTACATTAGGTAGATATCCTGAAGGACCAATTTTATCTGCCATTTCTATTACAGTTACTTTATTTCCTTTAGAAGATAATAGTTCAGCTATTTCTAGTCCTGTCATTCCAGAACCAGCAATTACTATATTTTTATTTTCTAATATAACTTTCTCTTCTAGAATATCAGTTGATGTATATACAAAACTCTTGTTGACTCCTGGAATTGATGGGATTACAGGGTTTGATCCTGATCCAATAAATACAGCATAAGGATTAATTTCATTTATTTTTTGTAGCGTTGCTTTTTCATTTAGTTTTACGACCACGCCTAATTTCTTAATTGCCAGTTTTTGATACTCAAGGAACCAATCCAATTTCTCTTTTAGTGGAGGTTTAGTAGCTAAGTATACATTTCCACCTAAATATCCTTTTTCTTCAAATATTATAGGTACAAAATTTCTCAAGGCTAAAACCCTTGCAGCTTCCATTCCTGCAGGCCCACCCCCTATTATTACAACATTTCTATCATAACCGGTCTTTTGAAAATCTAAATATTCTAGTTCTCGTCCAACCCTTGGGTTAACTGCACATTCTATGTTTTGACATTTCATAATGCTTTCTATGCAATTCAAACATGATATGCAAGGGGTAATGTCTTCCTCGCAGCCTTTTTTAGCTTTATTGCTCCATTCTGGATCAGCTAATTGTGCTCTACCTACTGCAACAAAATCTAAATTATCTTCTTTTAATATAGTTTCAGCCATATCAGGTTTTCTAATTACATCACAAGCAATTACCGGTATATTGACCGCTTCTTTTATAGCTTTAGCTAAATTTCTTTTCCAGCCTTGAGGATATGAAATCGGTTCTATTATTGTAGTAACGGATTCATATGTTCCAGCACTTACATTAATAGCATTTACACCTAATTTTTCAAGGTAAACTGCTTCCTTAATTGCCTCGTCTAGTGATATTCCATCTTTAGTAAATTCATTTCCATCTATTCTAACTGAGATAGGGAACTTAGGACCACATTTAGCACGTATACCCATTATTATTTCAGTTATAAACCTCATTCTTTTTTCAAAAGTTCCACCATATTTATCTTCTCTATGATTTGATTGTGGGCTCATAAACTGTGCAACAAGATACCCGTGAGCACCATGAATTTCAACCCCATCTATACCAGCCATTTGTGCGAAAACAGCACCTTTTACAAATTTTACAACTAGTCCATTAATTTCTTCTATTGTCATCTCTCTAGGAATTTCGCCAATAGCTGATGACATTATAGGACTTGGACCAGCTATTTGACGACCATCAATCATCATAGCATGATTTTGTCTACCGGGATGTTGTAATTGAACAAATATTTTGGTGTTATATTTATGAATTGTACGAGCTAGGGTCTGAAGCCTTGGTATTTGTTTTAAATTCATTACACTTAATTGATTGGGCATTCCTACGCCTGTTTCATCATCTATGCGGGTTATTTCTGTAATTATTAACCCACATCCTCCTTTTGCCCTCTCTTCATAATAACGAATCATCTCATTTGATGCTTCACCTGTATATGATGCCAAATTTGTGCCCATTGCAGGCATTACTATTCTATTTTTTATTTCTAAATTACCGATTTTACCTTTGGTGAAAAGCTTTCCATATTTCATTATAGTATCTCCCCCTATAAAAATTTTATTGCTTCTTTTAGATTAATTAAAGTATAACATTGCATAAAATTGCATGATATGGAAGAAAATCCAAAAACATTTATTATCATTGTGCGTTGTGCACTATCTACTCAAAAGTTAACTATTATCTAAAATATATACAATAAATAAATCTCTGAAAAATCAGAAATTTATTTATTCCTATTCTCTTTTAGAATTCATAAGTTTCTTATAAAAATCCATCAATTTATATGCATAATATAGTTTAAAACTGTTATCATTTTCATCCAAATCTAATCCTATTAATTCTACAATTTTTTCTAACCTATATCTTAATGTATTTCGATGTATAAACATCTCATCTGCCGCTTTCGTCATACTATGATTGTTTTTTAGATATACATATAGTGTTTTATATAATTCAGAACTATTTTTATCATCATACTTTTTTAATATATAAATTGAAGTATTATAAAAATCTTCTTTTAATATATGATCTCTTGCCATATAAATAAAATTGTAAGGCTGAATATCTTCATATTGATAAATATATTTTCCTTCTCCAATAATTCTTCCTATTTTTAATGCTGTAATTGCTTGATGGTAGTAAATATTACAGTATTCTATTGAAGAAAATTCATTACTTATTCCCATTTTTAAATTATTATCTGATAAAAAAGCTTCAATTTTTTCTGTTCTAATTTGATTTTCTACAAACCTATCTTTATCGTTTATTAGTACAATATTTCCATTATAATAAATTGAACTGCTCATAGGAAAAAGATTCATTAAATTTGGACTCAAGTATCTAGAATATATGGATTGTTTAAGCTTAAAATTTGTGATATCAATTACTAAAACAAAAATATGAGTGCTAAACACTAGAGAAGAATTTTTTAATCTTTCTTTAATTATTGTCTTATTTTCAATGTTATTTTCTAATAAATCGTGTAATATTTCTTCACTTAGAACATTACTAGTATTTTTATAAAACTGTTTTTTCCCTAGTTCTTTTGAAATTATTTCACTTATTAACATCAACAAATCATAGTCATCAAAGTCTATTTGTTTTTCGCATTGAAGCAATATTATATTCCCTATAGTTTTACCTTTTACTTCTATTCTAAATACAACTTTTTTAATTGGGCTTATAGGACAGGTCACTTCGAAGGGACGGTCCATTTTTCTTCCTATCTTTAGAGCATTTAACTTTTTTAATTCGGCAATAAATTCATAAGAGCAGTACCCTTTTTTTACATTATCCATCCATAATAAATCAGTAATATTCTCTATGGCAGAGCTAGCTAATACTTTAAAACTTAGGTCAATAACAATTAAAGGATTACCAATTAATTTTGAAGCAGTGCTAATTATTTTTAATAGACCTTCACCTGATAGAAAAGTTTCTAATAATGAAATTTTAAATTGATTGTATCTTACATCTTTACGAAAAAATGCTCTTACCTCATTATAAATTTCCAATATATTTTCATTATCATTTAGCTCAATTATTCTTAAGTTATTGTTAATATATTTTTCGAGTATTGTACAATCATCATTTATTAAAATAAAACATGCATTTTTGATTCTACCTATATTTCCTTTGAAGGTAGAGGTATTTCCTATATAAATATAATTTTTTAAATAAACTATATTCTTATCTGTAACTAACTCTGCATCAATAAAATTAATATCCAGGGGTTCATTTAAGTAAAAATTTTTGCTTTTACCTGCAAAATATTCACACAATCCATTAAAAGTAATATTCATAATTCACCTCAATTTGATTATAGTGCATTTCGCACAACTAAGATACCATAATTTGGAATAATATATATAGTAACAGATTTTTCAGTATGATATAACTATATTATATTAATAAAGACTTAAGAATGAGGGGAGAAAAAATATGAAAAATGTAAACGATCTATTATATATCAAAGGGAAAGTAGCTATAGTTACTGGTTCAGCCAGTGGAATTGGGCAAGCAATTGCAGTTGGACTAGCTGAGGCTGGTGTAGATATTGCCGGAACATATTTTAATACACCTTATGAAGAAACAAAAGCACTTGTTGAAGCAACAGGACAAAAATTTTTCCCAATACATGTTGATGTATCAAAGGCCGAGGAAGTAGGTAATATAATACCTGCAGTTATAAAACAATATGGAAATTTTAATATACTTATAAATGCTGCAGGTGTTGAGTCACATAATCCTATTGGGGATAATTATAGCGAAGAAGAATATCAACGCTGTTTGCAAATTAATTTAAATCAAGTTGTAGCACTTAACGCAGAAGCTGGGAAACATTTTATAAAAGAAGGCAATGGAGGAAGAATTTTGAACGTATCTTCTATAGCAGGTTATTTAGGAATGCGTTCTGGAATGTCACCATATGTTATTACAAAACATGCGATAAGAGGAGTAACTAGATCCTTTGGACTTGAACTAGCTCCTTATGGAATTACTGTAAATGCAATAGCCCCAGGTCCTATTTTCTCAAAAATGACTACAAACCCACCAATGAAAAAATTAATGATGGATAGAGTTGTTGCTACAAAATGTCCAGTAGGACGATGGGGATTCCCTGAAGACTTTAAAGGTATAGCAAACATGCTTTGCTCTGAAGCTGGTGGATTTATTACAGGACAAACCATTTTAGTTGATGGTGGATATACATTAACTTAAAATAAGACAGAACTTTATATAAACAGTGGAGGTGACACTAAATCACTTCCACTGTTTTTTTAGCAAGGCTAACCACCAGTCCACCAAGGTCCTCGGGATTTGTGAGCAAGCAATTCGAAAGCTAGGCAAAGATGGGACATCTGATGAGGATTAAGTGATGTGAAGTTAGGGTGAAATATAAAGAAATTGGGGAAAAACATAACCAAAAAAATGGCGATAGGCATGGGAAGGAACTACTGAAATTTATAGAAATATAATTTCGGTAGTTTTTTTGTAGTAAAAGTCTTTGTAAAGAATTATGCTAGTTAATGACTCAAAATGAATTGAAATTCAATATAATAAAGAATATATTAGGTGGAAAGTAACTTCAAGTTGTTTTTTTATTGTAATACACTGTTACAGGAGTGTTAGAGGGCACTTTAATTTACAGTAAGTTAAAAGATAAAAAAGATAAAGAAATTTATTTTTATAATAAATATTTTAAAAGCAGAGTAGAATAAAATGTAATTTTCTGATAAAATAAGATTACAGGAAGGAATGATTATATGGAAAGATTAAAGCCTTTAAATGACTTCATATTTAAGAAGACTTTCGGTGAGGAAGAAACGAAAGATAATCTAATAGCACTACTTAATGCAATTTTAAGTAATAAAGATAGAGATAAATTAGTAACACTCGAAATAGTTGAAAATAAAGAATTAACGCCCGAATTAATCGGAGATAAGACAGGCATAATAGATGTTAGAGCTAAAACAGAAGATGGTACGCAACTTGAGATAGAAGTACAGCTAACAAATCAGCACAATATGGATAAAAGAACAATGTGGTATTGGGGAGAAATGTTCTCAGAGGGAATAAAAAAGGGAGAAGATTACAAGAATCTAACTAAGGTTATAACTATAAATATAGTAGACTTTGAATATATAAAAATACCTGATAAATTCCATACTACATTCCATTTATGGGAAGATGGAGTCAAAGACTACATGCTAACAGATGTTGTAGAGATTCATTTTATAGAAATGGAGAAGTTTAGAAAGTTAAAAAATAAGAACTTAAAAGAAGATAAGCTTCAAAGGTGGTTATCTTTTTTTAGAGAAGATATAAGTAAAGAAGAATTAAAGGAGTTGATGGACATGGATGTTGATATTAAAAAAGCAGAAGAGAAAATAGAATATCTAAGTAGTGATCCAAAAACATTAGAATTATATAAATCAAGAGAAAGATCACTTCATGAGAGGGCTAATATGATAAGTAGTGCTAAGGATGAAGGAATAAATGAAAAAGCTATAGAAGTTGCAACAAATTTATTAAAATTAGGAGTTAATATAGATATAATAATCAAAGCTACAAGTCTTTCTGAGGAAAAGGTCATACAAATAAAGAAGAAGTTAGAAAGTTAGTAGCAAGGGGCAATATGGTATTAGCAAGTTCAACCAAGGGGTAGACAAAGATGGGACATTTGATGCGGATTAAAGGTTAAGAAGCTGGGATGAAAAGTGGAGAAATCTTTAAAAAAATAGAGACAAAAAACTGGCGATAGCCGGGTAAGGGAACTACTGAAATTTATAGAGATATAATTTTGGTAGTTTTTTGTATTTAAAGTTTTTATACTGGATTAAGCTAGTTAATGACTTAAAATGAATTGGAATTCAATATAATAAAGAATATATTGGGTGGAAAGTAACCAACTTCCAGTTGTCTTTTATTGCTGTTGCATTATTGTTAGAGAACATTTTAATTTGCAGTAAATCAAAAAATAGGAAAAAGTTAAAGGAATTTACTTTTATCATAGATATGTTATAATATAAGTATGAATTGGTGAGAGGGTATCACCAAGTAAAACAAAAAAAATCTTAATTGATGGAAAGGATGTCTAGTAGGCATCCTTTTTTTGTACGTCCAGAAGTCCACTGGGGTATGTGAACAGAAGGTGATTATAACGGAATGAAGCTAGGTAAAACGGAACATATGATGCGTATTTATCAGATGCAAAGTTTGAGTGAAAGGTTAACAGACTTAGAAAAGAATAGAAACAAAAAACATAGATAGGTATGAAAGCTACTGAAGTATATAGAAATATGTATTTCAGTAGTTTTTTGTCGTTAAGGCTAAGGGAGCACGACATAAGGATAATTCCAAAGAAGTAAAACCTGATGCTAATCATTTTCCAATGAGAAACAGAATAATAAGTGCTTGGGGTAAGAAGTTTCTATTGGTGGTAGCATACTTTTAAAATAAAACCCATTTAATCAAGAAATAATATACAAATAAAAAATAGTTGTTGAATTTTGCTCCACTATAAGGTATTATAATACATATATTCTATATTATAACAAATAAGTTATATATGAATTATTATGTTAAATTTATAACATTAAACGAGGGGGCTTATATTGAGATATAAACAGTCGAAAGGAAGTATGGAAGAGGTATGTAGGATTAATGAAGAGGACGATATTATAGCTTTTTATAAACGATTATTTAAAGAAGTAGAGCCTACTATTATTGACTTAGTAGGAACAGCCGGGTCTGGGAAAACTACATTCTGCCAACAATTTGTAGATGAAGAAGGAAAAAAAGTCTTAAGTAAAATTATTTCGACTTCAAGAAATAGTAATGCAATTCAGACAGATATAGTTATTCTTGAAGATACAAAGAATAGGCTTTTCTTAAAAGCGAGAAATAGAAGCGATATAATGAGAGATATAGTTTTAGTAGCACTAAATATAGATAGTGAATACAAATTTGATATTAGAAAAGATATTACTGATGATTCCAATAAAGCAGGTATAAAGAATAATGATGATAAGAAAATTAAGGTTAATCTTGATTTATTACAAGGAGTTTATAATCTATTTGGGACTACTAAGTTAATTCAAAGTTTTCAGAGAATATCAAAAGATTTACAATTAGAGTTTATAAATGAGGACAACATTCAAACCTATATAAGAAATAACTTAGAAAATGAAAATCTAATTAAACTTCTTGATGATATAATATATTCAAAATTAGAGATAATTGATTTTTATGGATTACGCCATGAATTTTTAATAGAAAAGCTGAACATATTAGAGAAAACTATTATGCCTGTAAAGATATTTAATGGATATAAGCGACGAGTGGAAGAATTCCATGAGAAAGTATCACTTAGGTTGCTTTTTCAGCAGGCAATATTAGTCTTAAAATGTGATGAAAAAGTTAAACAGAGTTTACCTGAAAAGTTTAGAAAAGGAGTTGTGTTTAGAGAACTGCAGGAGCATAAAAACATAAAGGAAAGTTGCTCTATAACAAATATTGAAAAGAATTGTAAGATAGTACTTATTCCAGCATCAACTGGCGGAGAACTAGTTGATAATAAATTTTCCGAGGCGATAAATAGTATTATTAGCTCAGGTTCAAAAGAAAGCATGGTTGTAATAACAAAAATTGATAAGACAAGCTCTTATGAGGAATATACACAAAACGATTATGCACTTTTTATCGAGAGCTTAAAGGAACAAATTGTTACTTCCCATAATAATTTTATTGGTAATATAGGAGAAACACAATCATCTTATGAAAGACATGTATCTAGAGATGATAAAAATACAATGGCAAAGAAAATATTTGCAACGCTAGATAATATCTATCTGTCAACAATAACTAAAGACAAAAATGGGAATCATGATGCTGAACTTCATAAAATAATATATAAGAATAGAAGTAACCAAGAAATATCTGTAAATGATATTGAAGACATAGAAATGTTAGATAATTGGCATAGTTTAGTAACAAACATCTTAGAAAATAAAAATAATGATTGCGATAACAACGATGGTACAAATTTTATAGGTTTTAATAATACGAAAAAAGAGTATAGATTAAGTGGGAGATCATTTGGAAATATAAAAAAAATATTTTCAAATTACATTAAGCATATTAAATATAAAGCTATTTCTATAAGATACTCTTTTAACATTGAGATGGTTTTATTATTATATATAATAAATGTTATATTTGGAACGGGAGATATTTTAAATATGAATTAGTTTAAATTAATATACTATATAAAAAAACTATGATCAGTTAATAAACTGGCATAGTTTTTTTTATATAAAATTGCTATACTCAGTCATTTAACAACATTTTGGAAGCTTAAAGTCTGCCATCTTCTATAAGTGGCAGTTGTCTAGCCTAGGCAAATTGCTTTGGTGGCAGTCTAAATCTGCTTCCAAAGTTTGTCAATGCATCTTCTTCGAAGCTGTTGCAGCTCCACAGGAGATGATTAATCACCTATTATAAGAAGATTACACCATTTGTATTGTTTATAGTCAATATATATAAAATATATACATAAGTACTAAAAAAAGTATTGTGCTTAATAAATAAGTATGATATATTAATTACACATAATGTAATTAAATATAAATAATGTAATAATAAAAGGGGGAAAGCAAAATGGAGTTAAATAAATCTGCATTGAAATATCTAATGGATGAACGATTTAATAAAAGTTATACAAGACTTGCAAGGGCTATTGGGGTGGATGCGGCACATGTTTATCGAGTTCTTATTAAAAATTACACTCCAGGAATTAAATTTTTTAATGGGATAATGAAATGGTGCACAGAGAACCAGCTAGATTATAGAGAATATATTTTTTTACCTAAACCATTAACTATAGTAAAAAGTAAAGCAAAAGCATAATAAATAATAATTGTTAAGAGTAGATAATTGGCTTCTCGTGTTTACAAAACTAAAATTAAAATCATTGGGGGAATAATAATGGCTAAATATAGACAGCTTTATACAGAGTTCTGGAGTGATGGTTTCATCCTTGAACTTAATTCGGAAGAAAAGTTTTTCTATTTGTACCTTTTAACAAATACAAAATCGAAACAGTGCGGTATATACGAATTGCCTAAAAAAATTATTGAGATAGAAACAGGATTAAGTAGAGAAACTGTAGATAAACTAATTAAAAAATTCTGCGAATATAAGAAGATTTTATATTGTGAGTCCACAAGGGAGATTATGATTTTGAATTGGATGAAATACAATGCTCCAAAAAAAAACAGTAATATTATAATTTGTATCCATAATGAACTTCTAAAAATTAAAAATAGAGAATTTATAGAGATTTTATATGAAAAATATAAGGCTGCTCAGTTGGATGTTGATAAGCTTTTTGGAAACCTTATTATAGATGAAGATAATGATAGTTCCTTGGTTAAAAAAAATTTAGAAAATGATGTTGAGAAAATCGAAGAAATTACAGAATCTAGTGAATTGTCAATTGATAAGCCATTAACAAGGGGTTTAGAAGACCCTTATAACCCAGTTGCAAGTAATAGAATAAGAAGTAAGAAAGAAGAATTAACAAGGAATAAAGAAAAATTAAAAAGTAAAGAAGAAGCAGTAATAGAAATATTAAACCATGATAATAATTCTACTGCTGCTAATGGGATAAGCAATATAATTAAAATATTCGAAGAAAATGTACATGCTATTACACCCTTGATTTATGATAAGATATTAGAATTCACAACGATTGTAAGCAATAATGTTATCATCATGGCTATTCAGGAGGCAGTTAATTATAATGCAAAGACCATCAAATATATTTCTAAAATCTTAAATAATTGGATTAGCAAAGGTATAAAAACCACTGAACAGGTAGTCCACTATCAAAAGCAATGGACCATTAAAACTAGTAGCAACCAAGTTGGGGACCAAGCTCGCAATATAAAAAATAGTAGTTTCTGTGACTATGATCAACGAGATTATGATTTTGATGCCCTAGAAAAGCAATTACTTGGAATAGCTTAATATAAAATAGTAAAAGGCGGTGTTTTTATTATGGAAAATTTAATTGAAAAGGCTAAAAACAAAGAAGGCGGAGCAGCGGAGATTATATTAGAAAAATTTAAATACCTAATATTCAAGGAAGCTTCAAGATACCACATCCCAGGTTATGAATTGGAGGATCTAATTCAGCATGGTTACCTATCTGTTATGAAATCTATAGCAATGTATAAACTAGGAAGCAATAGTTTTAATGGCTACTGCATAAATTCTATAAGAATGAATTTTAAAGCCCTTTTAAAGGGAGAAATAAAACATTTTAGAGAAGTTCCAAACAATGATATGTTAGATTTTGATAATGTTGAGCATTATGAGTTCACTTTAGAAGACGAAGTAATAGCTTATGATGAGGTTGAAAAATTATATGTTGCTCTTGATAAGCTGAATAATATTGAACGCTCAATACTTGAAAGGTATTATATCAAGGGACATTCCATGGGAGAAATAGCATGTGATAGTGATAAAAGCTACCATCAATTTGCAAGAATAAAGAGAAAAGCACTACAAAAACTCAGAGCTATTATGTAAATATTTAAAATACACCGCACAAACTATAGCATCGTCATATATATTAAGTGAAAACAAAATATAAAGGAGTGATTGACATGGCAGTTATATCAACAAAGGTATCAAGTGCATTAAAACTTACGATGAAGGTAGGAGTAGACATCAATGGCAAAGACAAATTTGCAACAAAAATATTAGGTAACCTAAAAGTTGCTGCATTGGATGCAGACATATTTGCAATAGGACAAGCTATCTCTAACATGAAAACTTACCCATTATTCGGTCTAGACAGACAAGATCAATTTAGCTTAGTAACTGAATAGTTCATCAGTTTAGTAACTGAATAGTTCATCAGTTTAGTAACTGAATAGTTCATCAGTTTAGTTACACAATAGGTTAAGCAGATTCAATATATCATTTTAAAATCAAAAATTATAATTTAAGGAGGACAATTAATATGCATAATTTAGTTATGAGATTTTTAACAAATACAGAGGGTAAGTATTTCACTTTAACAGTAGATGACATTAAATCTGATGAAAATGGAGATGCTATTGTAACAGAAGTAGAGGTTATTGCTCTTATGGATTTAGTTATAGCAAAAAACATTTTCATATCTACGAGTGGTGCCTTAATTGGCAAGAAAGATGCCAAAGTAGTTACTACAGATACTAGTATAGTTGAAGTAGCTTAGTGAGATAGGGCCAGTGGATAAATATTATCTGCTGGTCCTTTTTGCCTACAAGTTCAAATCAAAAATATTATTGTAAAAAAGTTGTAAAATCGCTTTTCATATGGTGGAAAAGGGTCGCAACCGCAAACTAGTTTATGGTAATACACGGAGCTAGGCGAAAATGGGACAGCTGATGCGGATTAAAGGTAAAGAAGTTGGGATGAAAAGTGGAAAAATTTTAAAAAAATAGAGATAAAAAAACTTGACGATATTCGTTGGAGAGAACTACTGAAATTTATAGAAATATAATTTTGGTAGTTTTTTCGTCGATTTATTTGATTTTGTGTGGATTAGGGGAAATGACTGTTCATAATCAAGTATCTGGTTCATTTAGTTACTATGCAAATGAATGTTAATTGTTGGTTCGCAATTATTAAAGTTGTAGCGATCATTTCAATAATCTTTTCGGCATATTTATTGCATAATTCGGAATAGAAAATCATGGAGTAGCGAGTGGAATATATCTATATATATAAATTTAAAATCTATTAAACGGCTTTATCTTCATAAGAGCTAATATTTGGCATTGTAGGAATAGACTTGCCAGCTACTTTTATTAAGCTAACTAATAAAATATACGTACTAATTAATACAATTGCAATAATCATAAATCCTATCATAACGATTACATCCTCTCATGATTAATAGATTTTTTTCTTATAAGCTTATATATATAGTATATGTCTTAATCTAAAAAAACACAATGGATGAAAAAATATTTTGATGATTATGAAGTCCTTTTTAAACTCTGTAGGGGGGCAGGATGTGAAAATTACTTCTTAAACATATTTAGTGATTTTTTTGTCATTTTAAAAGGAAATATAGGGTACGATTTTTAGAGGAGTCTTTTGTTTATTATCGAATTACATAATTAAGTAGGAAAAAATTATGAATTGCAAATTGAGGTTAAAATATCAGGGATTTATGAAGAAACAAAATATAAAAAAATTAATTATGATATAAAGTACAGTACATAAATAATAAAACATTAAGGGGTGTAATCATGAAAGACTATTTTATATTTTTTCCAATATTGATAATAGTTTGGTTGTGTTATGGGGCAAAATATATCTATGAAACTGTTGTAGAATAAAAGAAATCCCAATTGGTGAAAAGTGATATGTTCTCTTTCTAGTAACAGATTATATAATGAATATCTGCTAATAGAAAGGGGGCATTTCTATGTCTAGAAGAACTAAATATATACCAGAAGAAAAATATATTTTGAAAGATTTAGTGATATTATGAAATATTTCAGAATATTAGATATACATTATTTGAATAATATTATATAATAAAAAATGTATAATTAGCTAAATCATTATATACAAATTATTGTTACTAAAAATAAAAAATTGGAACATACATATAGATATGGTTATACTTATGTTGCTAAAAAGGATACAAGTTAGACAGCGGGTTTAGCAAAGTGGGTAGCTGAGTAAATTGGGCCTATAAATCGAAGGGAGTAGTGGTAATGCTTGCAAGTGAAAATGAAAATATAACGAGAGTTTATGACTCGTCACCGGTAATAAGTGAAGACGAAAATCCAGAAATGAGTTATGAAGTAAGACAAGTAAAAATTCGAAAACAGTTGAAAATGATGAAAGCTGCACAAAAAAGAGGTAAAATAGAAGGTGAAGTGGAAGCTGCAAGAAATTTATTAGAATTGGGAGCCGATATAGAATTAATAATTAAAGCTATAGGTTTTCAAGAGAAGGAAATTATAGGGATAAAAAAAGAATATAGAATTATATTAATAAGTGATTTTTTGGTAAAAATAAGACGCTTGTTGGGAAACTGTTTGAGTAAAGATTGGGTTGAAAAGTTGAAAAGTTGATGGTTGGAAAAGATTAGAGGCAAAAAACTTAATGATAAAGATAGGATGGAACTACTAAAACATATTTTGGTAGTTTTTTTCATGTACTAACTGAATGCAAAAACTATTGAGTAACCAAACTCTTAAATCGAAAATTTGCCATAAAATTGTTGATACTATATAATAAAGTTAAGCAGATTTGTAGAAATTAGAGAAGTTGCATATTAAAAATTCAAGCATATTGATAGGGGAAGTTTATGTATAAGATTAGTATTATTATACCGATATATAACACAGAAAAGTATTTGAATAGGTGTTTGGATAGCGTGATAAATCAAACTTTAAAAGATATTGAAATTATTCTAATTGATGATGGATCTACAGATAATAGTTTGAAAATATGTAAGGAGTATAACTCAAATGATAAAAGAATTAAGCTAATACATAAAAAAAACGAAGGGGTTTCAAAAGCTAGAAATATAGGGCTATCATATGCAACAGGAGAATATATATCTTTTATAGATGCAGATGATTGGGTAGAACCTAATATGCTCGAGGAACTCTATAACTTAATAATACCAAATAATACAGAATTTTGCATGTGTAATTATATTAAAGAAAATAATGGTGGAAGTATATACATGAATTCTAACATTAGTAAAAAGGTTTTAAATGGAAATAATATAAAAAACTTTTTGTTGATTCCATTAATTGAAAGAGAAGATAATGAAAAGGAGCACACTTTGGCGGGGTTTAGAGGGCCTTGTGGCAAACTTTTCAAAAGAGAGGTAATAGAAAAGCACAATATAAAATTCGAAAATGAATTAATTATAGGAGAAGATTTTTTATTTAATTTAGAATTTCTAATTCATGTAAATAAAGCTATTGTAAACGAAAAATTTTATTATCATTATTTCACTAACAGTAATTCTTTATGTACAAAATATAAAAAGGACTGTTGGAACTCATTTTATAGAAATATAATTTTATATATAAAAAGATTTTTAATAGAGAACAATATATATTCACAAACTAAGGATAGAGTGGATAAATTGATCATAAAGTATTTTTTTATGTCAATAATAAATGAGAAAAGAAAAGATAATCCTAAAAAAACAGTGGAAAAGATAAATGCAATTAAACAAATTTGTGAAGACAAAATTATTATCGATTGTCTTAATGATTTTAATTTGAATTTATATAAAAGAAGAAATAAGCTTATTTTGATTCTAGCAAAATATGGACTTTACCACTTGATTTTTATAGTTATATAATACATACACAGAAAGGAACGAGGACAAATGAAAAAGATTCTGGTTATTGCATTCTTTGCAAAAAATTTTGGAGATGATCTTTTTTTAAAAACATTATTTGAAAGATATAATAACATTGAGTGGACCATGGATGTATATGATGAAAGTTATAATGATGTTTTTGCTAAATACAAAAATGTAAAAATAATAAGTACATTTTGTCATAAGGTATTTAGAAAACTTAAATTAGAAAAGTTAACATATAAAAAGTATGATGCAGTTGTTTTTATTGGTGGCTCAATATTTATGGAAATAGAAAATTGGAGGAGTACATATACATATAGGCAAAAAATATTCCGATTTTTTGATGAAAAAGCTATCTTTTTTATAGGGTGTAATTTTGGCCCATATAAATCTAAAGAATTTATAGAAAAATATAAAAATTTATTTGGTAAATGTAAAGATATTTGTTTTAGAGATAATTATTCATATGACTTATTTAAACATTTAGATAATACTAGAGTTGCCCCTGATGTAGTTTTTCAGTTAAAAACTAAAAAAATAGAAAAAACAAAAAAAACTCTAGGCATATCTGTAATAGATTTAAGCGAAAGAAAAGATTTGGTGGAATATCAGGAAAAATATATTAATAAAGTAATTGATATAATAAAAGAAGCGATAAATAGACAAATTAAAGTTACCTTATTTTCCTTTTGCGAAAGAGAAGGAGATATGAAAATCATAGAAAAAATAACTAGTAATTTAGAAAAAAAATACATAGATTATGTAAATATGGAAAATTATGATGGTAGGATAGAAAGATTTTTAGAAAAATTTAAGTCTATGGAGAATATAATTGGAACAAGATTTCATGCTTGCATACTATCACAAGTTTTTGATCAAGGAATATATCCATTAATATATAGTAACAAAACTTATAATGCACTTAAAGAGATAGATTTAGTAAATGAATATACAAATATAAAAGATATTGATAAATTAGATGAAAAACATATATTAAATACAATTTCTGAAAATAAGACCAAAAGTAATGATGTCTTTTCTAAGGCAGAAGAGCAATTTGCAGTATTAGATGAGTATATTAGATAAATTAGAATATTAATATGATTAGGAGATAAAGAAGATGAGCAATAAAACAAATACAAAACTTGATGAATTATATTACAGTTTAAATATTGATAACTGTAGCATAAAAGAAACAGCTAAAGAAATTGTTGATTTAATTTCATCACAATTTAATGATATTCAAACTAACAGTTTAAATGATATTATAAGTAGATATTTTAAAAGTGGATTATCAAAAGATGGACTTGATTTCTATATTGAAAATGGGTTAATTATAGATGAGAAAGCAAAATCATTTCTAAATGAATTTTTTAATAGAAAAAGAATTATCGCTTTAAGAAATAAATATGACACAATAGTTTTAAAAGATAGTAATAAACTTATATCTGTAATAATTGCTACTTATAATAGAAAAGAAATGTTAGTGCAAGCTGTGGAAAGTGTTTTTAGTCAGAGCTACAAGAACATTGAAATTATAATTGTAGATGATTGTTCAACTGATGGGACAGAACAAATGGTTAAGGATAAATATGAAAACTGTTCATCTGTGGTATATAGCAAAAATGATGTGAATAAAGGACCAGGGCTTACTAGACTTAGAGCATATAAAGAGTTTTGCAATGGCAATTATGTTGTTTTTATGGACGATGATGACTATTTTATAGACAAAGACTATTTTTTAAAAGCAGTGAATTTACATGAAAAAGAAGAAAATTTATCATTTGTTGCTCCCAGTCATTTTATATACAATTATCAGAATAATAAAATTAAATGCATTGATTTAAAATGCCCAAAGAGGATAAATAATAAAGAATATTTTCTTAACTTTAATCAAAAGTATATAAAACCAATTGCTTCAGCAACTATGTTTAATAGAAAATCTTTAGATAATGTTAAACTGGAGGAAATGGTTATTCTTAATGATACTACGCTGTTTTTAAGAGCATTACTTGATGGTGATGCTGGATTTGTTGATACCATTGGTTTAGTTTATAGACTTCATGGGAATAATATAACTTATAATTTGACCTGCGATTTTATAATTGAAAATTTACTTGAGAAAATAAGAGTAAAGGAACTAGGTGTAAAAGAATTTAAATTTAAAGCTGATGAAATGAATGAATGGCTAACTAAACAATTAAACGTCACTATTTCATATTATTTGAAAAATTCAAAGGTTAAATTATCAGATTATGTTAAATTATTATCTTTTTTAAAGACTAATTTTAAAACCTCTTATAATCATTTCAAAATTATATTTATAAAAAGTGTCATTCGCAAGTTACTTAAAAAGTGGAAGAAACTATGAAGGGAAGACGAAGTTTTTATAATATAATTTTTGGTATTGGAGGTCAAATACTTACTATAGCTTTAGGAATAGTAATTCCTCGACTTTTTATTAGTACTTTAGGTTCGGAAGTAAATGGATTAATGTCATCAATTACACAAATAGTTGTTTATTTAGGATTATTAGAAGCTGGAGTTGGAGGAGCATCAATTCAAGCACTCTATTCTCCAATATCAAAAGGTGATAAAGATGGAGTAAATGGAATACTTGCGGCCACTTCGCAATATTATAGGAAGACTGGCATATGGTATTGCGTGGCTGTCGTGTTATGCGCAATCATTTATCCTTTATTTATTACATCAAATATAAGTAGAATATCCATTTTTGCTGTTATTTTTTTAACTGGCATGAGCGGAGCTATAAATTTCTTTTTTCAAGGGAAATTTAAATTACTTTTAACTGCAGAGGGTAAATCGTACGTTGTAACTATTGTAGCTACAATTATTAATTTATTAACCAGTGCAGCAAAAATTGCTTTGTTGTTGCTTGGTTATAATATTGTTTTAATTCAACTTTCATATTTTATAATAAGTATTCTTCAGATGATTATTATGTGGTTTTATATTAAGAGAAATTATAAGTGGATCAATTTAAGCGTTAAGGCAAACTATGATGCAATATCTCAGAAAAATTCTGTTTTGGTTCATCAAGTATCAGGTTTGATTTTTAATAATACGGATGTACTTGTGCTTACAGTATTTTGTGGCTTAAAAGTAGTTAGTGTTTATGTGATTTATAATATGCTGTTTGAGATTGTAAATACCGCGATTAGCAACATAAACAGTGGTATTGTATTCGTTCTTGGACAAAGTTATTATGAAGATAAAAATAAATATATGAAATTATATGATTCCTATGAATTATATTATATGGCGATGGTATTTGCACTATATGCTATTTCGTATGTTCTCATTTTGCCATTTATGAAACTATATACTGCAGGAATAACGGATATAAATTATATTAAATTTTGGTTACCAGTTCTTTTTGTAATATTAAAATTATTACTTTGTGCAAGAACGCCGAGTATGAATGCAATAAATGTTTCAGGACGATTTAGAGAAACTCAATACAGATCAGTATTTGAATCAACAATTAATATTGTTGCATCGTTAATATTTGTTAAATACTATGGGATATATGGAGTACTAATGGGCACAATTGTGGCATTATTGTACCGAACAAACGATATTATTCTTTATAGCAATAAACATATTCTTAAAAGAAGTCCATGGATTACATATAAACGTTGGTTAATTAACGTAACAGTGTTTTTAGCAATTATTTATATAACCACTAATCTACACATATTTCCTACAACCTATATAAATATAGTAGGTATAGCTATTGTATTAGCAATAACAATAATTCCTATATTTTTTATAATAGGGTCTATATTCGAAATGAGGGTTTGTAAATACACCTTAAGTTATGTTACAAAATATATTGGAAAGGGTGTTAACAATAAGAAAAGGTAGGAAAAAATAAAACATGAAAAACAAAATATTGAAAATACTCTTTTTATTACTAATAATATGTGGCGTTGTAACTATTACCTTCATATTAATTAAAAACCAGGAAAAACCAAACGTCACTTACGATGTTAAAAGTACTAAGCCTGTTGTATCAGATAGTGGCATTAAAATAATTAAGCCAATTGCATCAGATATTATTCAACTTTTAGAGATAAAAAACAAAAGTAAACAACACCCAAGAATATTAGCTTCTAGTGATGATTTTAATTCTATTAAGATACAAATAGCTAATAACAAAAAGGTTAAAGCTAGATTTAAAAGCTTGAGGAAAAAAGCAGATAATATGTTAAAACAGCCACCAGTAAGATATGAAATTCCAGATGGGGTCAGGCTTCTAGAAACAAGTAGAAAAGTGTTAGATAGAGTTCAGACTCTATCTTTTATGTACAAAATAACAGGTGAGCGCAAATATGCAGAGCGCGCGTGGATTGAGCTTGAAACTGTTTCAGGTAAAAATCCTAATCAAGAAAAATATGTTTTTAAAGATTGGCACTCAGCACATTTTTTAGATACAGCAGAAATGACGAATGCAGCAGCTATAGGTTATGATTGGTTATATGATTATTTATCTGAAAAGCAAAAAGAAGTTATTCGCAGTGCAATAGTCAACAGAGGACTTAAACCAGCGCTTGATTCATATAGAAAAAAAACATCATGGGTTGTAACGGATAATAATTGGAATGCTGTTTGTAATGGTGGCATAGGTATGGGCGCACTTGCAATAGCTGATGAGGGACCAGAATATGAAAAACTTTCAGGAGAAATATTAGAAGCAGGAATTAAGTCATTACCTATTATGCTCAAAGATTATTCCCCCGATGGAGGATGGTATGAAGGACCAGCTTATTGGAATTACGCAACTACTTATACAGCATATTTCATAGCGTCATTGGATTCAGCTTTAGGCAGTGATTTTGGTTTGTCAAAAAATTTGGGATTATCTTCTGCTGGAAATTTTCCACTTTATCTTGAAGGTGTAAAGGGCCAATTCAATTATGCAGATGCTTCGTTGTTTAGAAACGGGTCACCAGTACTACTTTGGCTTGCAAATAAATATGAAAAGAGCGAATATGCTTGGTGTTTTAATAAGATAACCGCGCTTTCGGATGATAGTGTTATGGGATTTATTTGGGGTGCAAATACTACAAAAAGTAAAGCACCTAAAATACAAGACAAGTATTTTAAAAATATTGAAGTAGTGGGTATGCATACTGATTTATTAAGCCCAAATGACAACTTTATAGGGTTTAAGGCAGGAAAAAATGGACAAAGTCATGGTGATTTAGATATCGGATCTTTTGTGTATGATTCACTAGGTGTAAGGTGGATATATGATTTAGGAACTGAAAATTATAATCTTCCAGAATATTTTGATATGAGTTATAACAGTAAAAGATGGTTGTATTACAGGAAAAGGGCAGAGGGTCATAACACCTTAGTGCTTAATCCCAATAATAAGCCTGATCAAGATGTAAAGGCAGACACAAAAATAATTTCATTTAAGGCTGAGAAGGGAAAAACTTTTGCAATTGCAGATTTAACGGATGCTTATAAGGAAAATGCAATCTCAGTTAAAAGAGGTATAAAAATGTATAAGGAAAATGGAAAAATACTTGTACAAGATGAAATTAATACAAAAAAGCTTACAGATATATGGTGGTTTGTAAATACAAAGGCGTATATAAAAGTTAGTAGTGATAAAAAATCTGCAATATTATATAAGAATGGAGAAAGATTATGGATTGGCATATTATCTCCATTAAAAGGTGAATTTCAAATTATGAAGGCAGAGCCTCTTTCTTCATCACCTAATCCTAAGGATCAAACAGTAAATAAAGAATATAAATTAGCTATACATTTAGACTCGACAAATAAAACTACTATAAGTGTAATGATGTGTCCATTAACAAAAAACAAAAATAAACCTAAAAGTTTATTGAAGGTTACAGCATTAGATGAGTGGCACAAATAATGAATATATTGTTACAATTAATAATAAGATTGACTTAAGTATTTAGGTAATTAGTGCAAAATATAAGAAAGGAGGATATAATGAGGGGGATATATGATAAAAAAGAAAACATTTTGTTAATATTATGATATACTAAATTATGATTTAAAATAAATTAATGTGACTAAAAATGTAATAAATTGTATTGGCTTGTATATTAAATGATTTATTAAATGACATAAAAGAAATCAGATAAAAACTTTTTATTATTATACATTTGTGGGGAAAATAGCTAATAAAACTTTGTACAGTACTAGGAGGGGAATAGTAATGCAACAATTAGAGAGAGATTTAATAGTTACACAGGTGGAAACAACCCGTGAATATGAAAAAAATCTTGGATATTTTATAATTAAAAGAATAATAGATGTTATAGGTGCCTTATGTGGGATTTTATTACTAAGTCCAGTGATGATGATTTTTGCCATTTGGATTAAGTTAGATTCAAAGGGACCTGTTTTTTTTGCTCAGAATAGAGTAGGACAAGATGGTAAATTATTTAAAATGTATAAGTTTAGATCTATGTGTTTAGATGCGGAAGCGCTTATTGAAAAGCTTAAAGAGAAAAATGAAATGTCAGGACCTATGTTTAAAATTAAAGAAGATCCGAGAATAACTAAAGTAGGTAAGTTTATACGAAATACAAGTATAGATGAACTCCCTCAACTTTTTAATATATTAAATGGAGAAATGTCCATAGTAGGCCCAAGGCCGAGTTTACCTAAAGAAGTAGCACAGTTTACATCTTTTCAAAAACAAAGGTTAATTGCAAAACCGGGGTTAACTTGTTATTGGCAGGTTAGAGGTAGAAATGACATTAGTTTTGATGAGTGGATGGAAATGGATGTTGAGTATTTGACGAATAGAAACACATTAGTTGACATAGGACTGATATTAAAAACAGTAAGAGTATTATTTGGTGATAAGGGCGCAAGATAGAGAGTGTAAATACATACATAAAAGCAAATGAAAAAAATGGAGGATTTATATTTATGAAGATAGTTGTAGCAGGAACTGGTTATGTGGGATTGGTTACAGGAGCATGTTTATCAGAAGTTGGTCATAATGTTACTTGTGTAGATATAGACGAACATAAAGTTGCGATAATGAAACAAGGTATTTCACCTATATACGAGCCAGGTCTCGATGAACTTCTAAAAAACAATTATGATGCAAAGAGATTGGAATTTACTACGAATTATAAAAATGCATATAAAGATGCAGATGTTATTTTTATTGGCGTAGGAACACCTGAAAGGGAAGATGGTTCAGCTAATTTAAATTATGTATATAAAGTTGCAGAGCAGATAGCTCAAAATGTAGAAAAAGATTGTTTAGTTGTTGTGAAATCTACAGTTCCAATAGGGACTAATGATAAGATAGAAGAGTTTTTAAAAGAGCATTTAGTTAATGATGTTCATATAGAGGCTGCTTCAAACCCAGAGTTCTTAGCACAAGGTACGGCCGTTAGAGATACACTCCACGCGAACAGAATAGTAATCGGTGTGGAATCAGATAAGGCAAGAGATACACTTAAAGGAATATATGAAAAGTTTAATACAACAATTGTTGTAGCTAATAGAAGAAGTGCAGAAATGGTAAAGTATGCATCAAATGATTTTTTAGCTTTAAAAATATCTTTTATAAATGAAATTGCAAATGTTTGTGAAATAGTAGGAGCAAATATAGAAGATGTAACAAAAGGAATGAGTTATGACCCTAGAATAGGAGATAAATTTTTAAAGGCTGGACTTGGATATGGTGGATCATGTTTTCCAAAAGATACAAAGGCACTTCATTGGCTAGCAAATGATAATGGATATGAATTAAAAACAATAAAGGCAACTATAGAAGTTAACGAAAATCAGAAATATAAGCTTTTTAGAAAAGCAAAACAAAGACTTGGAAGTTTAAAAGGATTAAAAGTAGCAGTTTTAGGATTAACATTTAAACCTGGAACAGATGATCTTCGTGAAGCTCCATCTATAAGAAATGTAAGAAGACTTTTAGAAGAAGGAGCAAAAATAGTTGCTTATGATCCAGTTGGAATAGATAACTTTAAAAAGCTATTTCCTACTGAAATAGAATATGTAACTACTCCAGAAGAAACTTTAAAAAATGCAGACTTAGCATTCATATTTACAGAGTGGAATGAAATAAAGGCATTGAAACTAGGAGTGTATGAGAAATTTATGAAAACTCCTATTATATTTGATGGTAGAAATTGCTATAAAATATCGGATGTAGAAAAAAGACAAATTGAGTATCATTCAATAGGAAGAAAAGAAGTTTTAAATATATTAAACAGAGGAAAACAGGAAGCAGCTATTACTAGAATGTAACTGCTAATTTTGAGATATGAGGGATGAAACTTTGAAAAATATTTTTATTATTGGATCAAAAGGAATACCTGCAAAGTATGGTGGGTTTGAGACGTTTGTAGATCAACTCACTAAAAATAAAAAAAACAAGGATATAAGGTATCATGTAGCTTGTTTATCAAATACAAACAGTGAATTTGAGTATAATGATGCAAGATGTTTTAATGTAAAGGTACCGAATATTGGAAGTGCAAAGGCAGTTGTATATGATGTTTTAGCACTAAGACAATGCATTAGCTATATCAAAGAAAACAATGTAACTGATGCAATTGTATATATTCTTGCATGTAGAGTAGGTCCGTTTATTGGATACTATAAGCGCAAACTTATGAAAATGGGAGTTAAACTTTTTGTTAACCCAGATGGACATGAGTGGAAGAGACAAAAATGGAATAAAATTATAAGACGATATTGGAAAATATCCGAAAAATATATGGTTAAGCACGCAGACTTATTAATATGTGATTCAAAAAATATTGAAAAATATATCAAAGAAGATTATAAACAATATAATCCTAAAACAACATTTATAGCTTATGGAGCTGATACTAAAAAATCAAAATTGACAGATGATGATTCTAATTTACTTACATGGTATAAGAATAAAAATACTAAGAAAAAAGATTATTATTTAGTGGTTGGAAGATTTGTCCCAGAGAATAATTATGAAACTATGATAACTGAGTTTATGAAATCAAAAACTAAAAAAGATTTTATATTAATTACGAATTTTAAAAATAATAAATTCTATGATATATTAAAGGAAAAAACAAACTTTGATAAGGACTCTAGAATAAAATTTGTTGGAACAGTTTATAATCAGGAATTATTAAAAAAGATTAGAGAAAATGCATATGGGTATTTTCATGGTCATGAAGTTGGAGGAACAAATCCATCTCTACTAGAAGCATTAGCAACAACTGACTTAAATATTTTACTGGATGTTGGGTTTAATAAAGAAGTTGGAATGGAAGGGGCTATATATTTTAATAAATCAAATAGAAATTTAGCTGATATTATAGACAAACTAGATAATATTGATGAAAGATATATAAAAAGGTTAGGAGTTAAAGCCAAGAAAAGAATAAAGAATGAATATACATGGGGATATATTATAAACAAATATGAAGAGTTATTGGTTAATAAAACATCTACAAAAGATATCCCACCATACAGTACTGTTATCGATGAAGATTATAAAATGGCAGAATAGGGTGGTAAAATTGTCCACTAGTAAAAAAGTTAATATGGGGTTAAGGGGATTGAGATTATATGGATAATAAAGTTTGTGTAGCTATAATTACATATAATATAGATGGAAAAATAATTGAAGTAGTCAATTCAATTATTGAACAAGTAGACACTGTCGTGATAATAGATAATGCTTCTAAAATGGGAACTGTAAATTTATTGATTGCGCTAAGTGAAAATAAAAAGGTGAATGTAATTTTTAATAAAGAAAATTTTGGAATAGCAAGGGCACTAAATCAAGGAGTAGAATTTGCAAAACAGAATAGGTGCAATTGGATTCTAACATTAGACCATGATAGTGTATCCCAAAAGAATATGGTAAAAAACATGTTTCAATGTATAAATGGGTATAAAAATGAAGAGAAAATAGGAATTTTAACTCCTAGAATATATGAAGTTAATAAACATGATTTTATATCTAAAAAGGGATATGAAAAAGATAAATATATCAAAGTTAAGGATTGCATTCAATCAGGATCACTTATCAGATTAAGTATCTTTGATAAAATAGGATATTTAAATGAAGATCTGTTTGTATATTATGTGGATTATGATTTTTGTCGACGTTTAGTAAAAGCTAAATATGACATAGTTCAATGTAATAATGTAACATTATTACATGAGGAAGGGTATAAAGTTCCTAAGAGAATCTTTGGAATAAAAGTATTCTATAACAATTATAGTTCCCAAGTACTTTATTATATAGCTAGAAATACAATATATATGTGTAAGACATATAGCATAATGTACATAAAAAGAGCGATTAAAGACTTTGTTTTTATATTACTATTTGATGACAAACGAAAAGAAAGACTTTCATATTTTTTTAAAGGAATTCATGATGGACTTTTAAATAGATATGGAAGACTTGAGATAACTTTAAAGACTTTAGAGACTTTAGAGTGATATTTAGTATGTTGAATTTTTATAGCTAAGGAGACAATAGATGAAAAACAATGTTTGTGGTGTGATTGTCACTTATAATATTGGATTAAAATTTTATGAGTGTTTTAATGCAGTAATCAATCAAGTTGAAAAAATTGTTATAGTTGATAACGGTTCTAATGAGGAAACATTAAATGTACTTAAAGATATAAAACGAAAATATAATGTTGTTATAATATACAACGATATAAATATGGGAATAGCAAATGCTTTAAATTTAGGAGTTAAATATGCATTAGACAATAAGTATGAATGGCTTTTAACAATGGATAATGATAGTAAGGCCACAGAAAACATGGTACAAGTAATGCTTGATTGTTATGAAACTTGTTT
The DNA here is from genome assembly GCF_018861705.1 of Clostridium psychrophilum. Classification (GTDB taxonomy): domain Bacteria; phylum Bacillota; class Clostridia; order Clostridiales; family Clostridiaceae; genus Clostridium_AD; species Clostridium_AD psychrophilum. The sequence continues at coordinate 46,930 of NZ_JAHLEC010000017.1, forward strand.
TAAATCTGATAAAAATATTGTAGGGATGTTTCCTGAATATATTGAAAAAAGTACCGTGCAAGATAAAGAATTGTGTATTTCTACATTAGGAAACTATAGTTATAATGAAACTTTCTTTGATAACGCATCTGGAAATTTAGTTAAATTAGATATTTTCAAAAATATAGGTTATTTTAAAGAAGAGTTATTTATAGATAGCGTTGATCATGATTTTTGCATGAGGGTTAAAGAAGCTGGAGGAAAAATGATAAAAGTTAAAAATGCTAAACTTTTACATAACCTTGGTAATATGAAAGTTTATAATATATTTGGAATTAAAATAAATTGCTCCAACCATTCCGCATTAAGAAGGTACTATGTAACGCGAAATAGATGTTATATGAGAAGAAAATATAAGAATGATAAAGAATATATGAAATATGATAGAAAGACATTTATTAATGAAAATCTTAAAATCATATTATTTGAGAAAGATAAAATTAATAAAATTAGAATGAGCATAAAAGGGTATAAAGATTTTAAAAAAAATAAGTTTGGAGAGTTCAATTTAGGTTGAACTCTATTTATAGATAGCAACTTTATTGTAGGCAGCAAAGGAGGTTTTTTTATGAAAGGATTATATATTAGTTTATCGGATATGAATAGTGATATTAGTAAAGGTGCAAAACGAAAAATAAAAGGACAAATTAAATCATTAAAGAAGTTCAGCGATGAAGTTGATTGGATCTATAACGAAGGAATTAGTACTACATATTGTAATGGGAAAAAGATATTTGAAACAGAGACAGGAAATTCTCAGACAGTAAAAAGTAACATAGATTTTAAAAAGTTAGATAAATATATAGATTTAGGTAAATACGATTATATATACATAAGATATATTATTGCTAATTTAGGTATGTTATCTTTCTTAAAGAAAGCAAAAAGTAAAGGAATAAAGGTAATTATAGAGATACCAACGTATCCTTATTTAGAGGAATTGGATAACAGTCTCAAAATGAGAATATATAAGCTTATTGATAATCATGTTACAAAAAGACTTCATAAATGGGTGTATAGAATAGCATGCACAAATAAAGATGATAAAATTTTTAACATAGATACAATTAAAATTGATAATGGAGTAGATTTAGATAATGTTTCTGTTGTAAACAGAAAGAATAGGAAAGAAGATAACTATGTAAACTTTATAGGTGTTGCAAGTATTGATAGATGGCATGGTTATGATAGGTTTATTGAGGCAATAAATGTGTATAACCATAACAACAAAGCAAACATCAAATTTTATATAGTGGGTGGAGGAAATCCTAAAGTTATCGAAAGTCTAAAATTATTGGTTGAAAAAAATAAGCTTGAGAAAAATGTTATTTTCACGGGAGCAAAAGATGGTGAAGAGTTAGAAAATTTATATGATAACATGGATGTAGGAGTATCATCATTAGCGTTATTTAGAGCTGGAAGTGGACATAATCCTATCAAAACTAAAGAATATATAGCTAAAGGACTTCCAGTTGTAACAGGTTATGAAGATAGCTTAGTTCCATCGAATTTAGAGTTTATATGTAAAGTAGAAGATGATGAAAGTATATTTAATTTAAAAGGGATACTAAAATGGTATAATGACAAAGAGTTTAATGAACAGTCAATAAGAAAATATGCTATGGAAAATGTTTCTTGGGACGTTCAGATGAAAAAGGTAATTAAGGAAATAGAAAAAGTATAATTTAGATAAAACTTCGGAGGAATAATCATGAAAATCTGTTTTATAACCAGTAGTATATTTAATCATGGAGGAATACAGAGGGTTTTGTCTATACTAGCTAATAGGCTAAGTCTAAACTATCAAGTAGATATATTATGTACAGATGATAGGCTCGCTGAAAACAGGGAGATATATAATCTTAGTCCTGAGATTAATGTTGAATTAAATAGTGACTTGATGTCTAATAATATTATCCATCGAATTATTTCAAAAGCAGGAAGAGTAATAAACAATAAAACGGGTTTATTAAATAATAAACATTTAATAACAATTTTACGAAAAAGTTATTGTAGTGATAAAATACAACATAAATTTATAAAATATTTAAATGATAAAGAGTATGATCTTGTTATTGGAGTAGAGGGTGATTATAGTTTACTAGTTGGAATCATCGCAGAAAGACTTCGAGCAAAAACTATTGGGTGGCAACATAATTCATATGATGCATATTTTAAAACTCAAAATAGGTATTATTGGAATCAAGATGAACTATATAAAAATTATATTAAAAAATTAGATCAATACATAGTATTAACCGATTATGATAAAGAAATGTTTAAAAAGAACATGCAATTAGATGTTACAAGAATATATAATCCCTTAAGTTTTGTATCTAAAAACAAATCAAAATGTTCTTCTAAAAATATATTATTTGTAGGCAGATTGGTAGAAAAACAAAAGGGGTTAGATTTTCTTATAGAGTCTTTTAAAAAAGTGGTTTCTAAAAAAACAGATTGGAAATTAATTATTGTAGGAGATGGACCAGATAAACAAAAACTAATGGATCTTATAATAGAGTCAAAATTAGAAGAAAATGTTGAAATTGTTCCATTTACTAGTGAGGTAGAACAATATTATTTAAATTCTTCAATTCTTATTTCAACATCAAGATGGGAAGGTTTTGGGCTAGTGATAACAGAAGCGATGGAATGTGGATTACCAGTTATAGCATTTTCTAATTCGGGTCCTAAGGAAATAATAAATAAACCAAATGAAAACGGAATTTTAGTTCCATGTGGGGATTGTGATGAGTTAGCAAAGAAAATGGTAGATTTAATTGAAGATGAAGAAAAAAGAAACAGAATAGCTAGCCAAGCTATAGTTAGAGCTAAAGATTTTTCTATAATTAAAATATATGGAGAATGGGATAAAATGTTACACAATATGATAAGAAGCGAGGAAACATAATGAATCTGAAAGTAGAAATTTTATTAGTATTAGTATTTTTTAGTGTGATTGTTTTAAATAAATTACTTTGGAAAAAAGAACGTAATTACAATAATATACTAATAATAGTGATGTGTATTTGTACAGCAATCAATGTTAAAATTGGTAGCGCCCAACCATATTTTGATGAATCAAGGAGTCTATATATTCCACTAGCAGTTTTTGTAATAGCAATAGTAGCGATTACTACTATAAAATATAATTCAATAAAAGTTACATTTGATCAAATTATATTGTTGATAATTTTACTAAGTATTTTATTATCATATAATAATGGACAGATAAAAGACATGTCTAAATTTTGTTCTATAGTTGCCTTATACTTGTCTATTTTCTTTATTGGACTTATATATAAAAACTTACGGGAGTATAATCTTAAACGTGTGTTAGATGTATTTAGTTATATGGCAATTTTTAATGGGTGTTTGAGCATTGTGCAGTATATAACAAACAAAAAATTGTTAATTGGAGTTTTTAATGATACCCTTAACTATGGTACAGGTGTAAATATAGTAAAAAGGGTAGTAGGAATAGCTGGTTCCAGCAATGCAGCGGGAAATTTAGGAGCTTTATTATTTAGTATCACATTGTTTAATTATTTAAGGACAAAAAAGAAAATACATTTATTTGCATTTATTGTAAATGGAATATTTCTAGGATTGACCTTAACAAGAATTGGCTATTTAGCTGCGTTTGTAGAAGTAGTAATATTTTTATTATTTTCAGGATGGCACATTAGTAAAACAGTAAAAAAACGAAGTGTAGTATCTTGGTCAATTTTTACTGTGTTAATTTTAGGATTAACATGTGGTAAAAAGATATATAGTGTTTTATTTTCTCAACGTGGAAATACAACAACGTCAAGATATAATCAATATTATAATGTTTTTAAAAGAATAATGCCTAATAATACTTTCTGGAATGGTATAGGAGTTGGTCAGTATAGATATTATTCATTTCAATACCAAAAGCGTTTAGTTATAGACATACATTCACAATATCTTAATGTTTTAGCAGAACAAGGCATGTTTATATTCATATTATTTATAATACTAAATGTATATATATTTATAAAAGCATTATATAATACTGAAAATAGGTTAGAAAAAGCTTTTGTTATAAGTTTATTTATAGGAAATCTTATCTGTTGTAATTTTAATCCTAACCAGTACTATACGATAAACAATTTATTATATTATTTGTTAATGTATTGTTATGTTTATAAAAGCAGCAAAAATATTGGGGCTACAAGTGGTATGATTAAAATCAAATTACTAAATATAATTGATTATCTAAAGAAAAAAGTTAGAATGCATATAACAAGAAAAGCTTAAAGTTTAAGAAAAATTTTCAAGGGGGCAAAACATGAAAGGTATTATTTTAGCGGGGGGTTCCGGAACAAGACTATATCCAGTAACCAAGGCAGTATCAAAACAAATACTTCCAATATATGACAAACCGATGATATATTATCCATTATCAGTTTTAATGCTTGCAGGTATAAAAGATATATTAATTATCTCAACACCTAGAGACATAAGTACTTTTAAAGAATTACTAGGTGATGGAAGTGACATAGGACTTAGATTTCAGTATGCTGTTCAAGAAGAACCAAGAGGACTTGCAGATGCGTTTATAATTGGGGAAGAGTTCATAGGTAGTGATAAGGTAGCATTAGTTCTTGGAGACAACATTTTCCATGGCTATGGTTTTAGTGAAAGATTAATGAGAGCGTCAGCAAGAGAAGGGGCTACTATTTTTGGATATCATGTAAGTAAGCCAAATGATTTTGGTGTTGTTGAATTTGATGAAAATAATAATGTTGTATCTATAGAAGAAAAACCAGAAAATCCTAAATCAAATTATGCAGTTCCAGGTTTATATTTCTATGATAACAATGTAATTGATATCGCTAAAAATGTTAAACCTTCAGCTAGAGGAGAAATAGAAATAACAGCGGTAAATAATGAATATTTAAGGCAAGGTAAGTTGAAAGTCGAGCTATTTGGTAGAGGAATGGCATGGCTTGATACAGGAACACATAGAGGACTACTAGATGCGGCTAACTTTGTAGAAGCTATACAAACTAGACAAGGATTATATGTAGCGTGCATAGAGGAAATAGCTTATAGAAATGGATTTATAGATAGAACGCAACTTATAAAATTAGCACAACCTTTAATGAAAACAGAATATGGTAAATATTTAATGCAAATTGCTGATGATTATAATAAGGCTAATTTAGACGCAGCTGCAACAATTGAGTAAACAAAGGAGGAATTATGAATGTTTAATTTTACAAAAACTAAAATAGAAGGTGTATACATAATTGAACCTAAGGTCTTCGGTGACAATAGGGGATACTTTATGGAGACTTACAATAAAAAAGATTTTTTTGAAGCTGGTCTTACAATGGAGTTTGTTCAAGATAACGAATCAAAATCCAAAAAAGGAGTTCTTAGAGGACTTCATTTTCAAACTAAACATACTCAAGGTAAACTAGTTCGTGTGACTGAGGGTAAAGTTTTTGATGTTGCTGTAGATTTAAGGAAAGATTCATCTACATTTGGTAAATGGGAAGGAGTAATCCTAACTGACGAAAACAAGAAGCAATTTTATATCCCAGAAGGATTTGCTCATGGATTTTTAGTTATGTCAGATGTAGCTGTGTTTAATTATAAGTGTACAGATTATTATGCACCACAGTACGATAGTGGATTACTATGGAATGATAAAGATATTGCTGTAGCTTGGCCACTAGACGGTATAGAAGAAATTCTATTATCAGAAAAGGACAAAGTGCAAAAGGGATTCAAAGATTTAAAAACAACATTTTAATATAAAGGGGCGTAATAAATTATGAAAACTTATTTAGTAACTGGTGGAGCCGGATTTATAGGTGCAAATTTCGTTCATTTTATGTTAAATAAATATTCAGATATAAATATTATAAATTTAGATAAATTAACTTATGCAGGAAATTTAGAGAATTTAAAAGATATAGAAGCTAACAAAAACTATTCTTTTGTGCAAGGAGACATATGTGATAAAAAACTTGTAGAAAAATTATTCGCAGAAAATGAAATTGATTATGTTGTAAATTTCGCTGCAGAATCACATGTGGATAGAAGCATAAAAGAACCTGAAATATTTGTTAAAACAAATGTGTTAGGTACAGTAAATCTTTTAAATATAGCTAAAAATGCATGGCAAGTTGAAGGTGGATTTAAGCAAGGTAAAAAATTTATGCAAGTATCTACAGATGAAGTATACGGATCACTTGGCAAAACAGGATATTTCCTTGAAACTACACCACTAGACCCACATAGCCCATATTCTGCAAGCAAAACAGGCTCAGATTTAATGGTTAAAGCTTATTTTGATACTTATAAAATGCCTGTAAATACAACTAGATGTTCAAATAACTATGGACCATATCAATTCCCAGAAAAATTGATACCATTATTAATAAACAACTGTTTAAATCATAAAAATCTACCAGTATACGGTGATGGAATGAACATAAGAGATTGGCTTTATGTTGAAGACCATTGTAAGGCTATAGATATGGTTATAAATGGTGGCAGAATTGGACAAGTTTATAATATAGGTGGACATAACGAAAGAACTAACATGCAAATAGTTAAAACAATTATTAATTATCTAAATGAAAATGTAGATAAAGAAGTTACAGAAAAACTAATAACTTATGTTGAAGATAGATTAGGACATGATAAGAGATACGGAATAGATCCAACTAAGATAAAAGATGAATTAGGTTGGTATCCTGAAACAACATTTGAAGTTGGAATAAAAAAGACAATAAAATGGAATTTAGATAATAAACAGTGGATGGATAATATAACCACTGGTGATTACCAAAACTACTACAAGAATATGTATAAAAAATAATTCACAAAATGAAGCTCTTAGGGATTTAACTCTGAGAGTTTTGTTTTGATATATAGTACAAGAAGCTATGAGGTTACTTGGACTTTTTTAAAATTTTTAATAAAATCAATACGTGTAGCGTGTGCTACACAAGATATAGTAAGGAGAATAAATTATGAAGGTATTAATTACAGGAGCTAATGGTCAACTTGGTAGAGAGATTGCTAAGCAATACAAAGAGATAAAAGAAATTGATTTAATACTTGCAGGTAGGTCAGATTTAGATATAACAAAGGTAAATGAAGTATATAGTTTTGTAAATAAAAATAAACCAGATGTAATTATCAATTGCGCCGCTTTTACAGCTGTTGACAAGTGTGAAACAGAAATAGATATGGCATATAAGATAAATACAATAGGACCTAAAAACTTAGCGATAGCTGCAAATGAAATAGGAGCAGAAATCGTTCAAGTATCAACAGACTATGTTTTTGATGGCAATATGCATCAATCGTTAACAGAATTTGATGAAGTAAATCCTCAAACTGTTTATGGGAAAACAAAACTTGAGGGAGAAAAATTAGTTAGAAGCTTTAATCCTAAACATTACATAGTTAGAACTGCATGGCTTTATGGAGATGGAAACAACTTTGTAAAAACTATGCTGAACTTAAGTGAAACCCATAAGACACTAAAAGTAGTTAATGATCAAACAGGAACACCTACAAGTACAGTAGATTTAGCTAGAGTTATAATAAAGCTTGTTGAAGATAAGAATTATGGACTTTTCCATTGCACATGTAAAGGCCAATGTACTTGGTATGAATTCACTAAAGAAATATTTAGAATTAAAGGTATCGATACAGAGGTGTTACCTTGCACAACCGATCAATTTCCAAGACCTGCAAAAAGACCTGAATATTCAGTTCTTAGAAATTATATGCTAGAGTTAACTACTGGTGATATAACTAGAACTTGGCAGGAAGCAATTAGTGAGTATTTGAAATAGTATATTGAGAGAGAATGATGCTCGGGATTATTTTGGTACAGGAACTAGTTAAATATATAGAGGTTCTATATATTTTACTGGCTTTTTTAACATTAATGAAATTTTAAATTGTGAAAAGGGTGTCTTAATGGGAGATCACTGAAAAAGTGAATTTTAATAATAAAATAACATCTGAAATGGATTTTTCATTTCAGATGTTATTTTTTATATGTTTTTTATTATATAGGAAACAGCTTGCGGAAACCGCTGTGGATAACATTTTAGATAACATTTTAGATGAAAATTAGGTGGAAAATTCAAGAGAAATATGAGATGATTAAAT
>NZ_JAHLEC010000018.1 GCF_018861705.1 Clostridium psychrophilum
AAGAATCTACATTTAATATAATAAAATTAGTTTTACCTGTCAATTTTCTGTAAAAAGGAAACTGTTTAAACAGGTGTATTTGTGTTGCTTTTTTTTATTCATAGAAAAAAATAGTTCTTAACTTTTAGAAATTCAACAACAAATAAAGCAACATTAAATTTCTTCAGGATACATTTTCACTTTTCAACCCACATTCTAAATCCTAATATTTCCATTATTGTTTTTTCATAAGTTAGTTAACACTATCACATGATTGTATATACTACATAATAAAGCAATAATCCAGAGTTGTAAACCGTAATATATTTTTAGTTTACAATGTGAGGTTATAGCAATTGTAAATTTTCAGTAAAACTTCTTGAATTATGTTATTTCTGTGTCTATAATATACATTAAGTAGTTATATATAATATAATTTGTGATATATATAATACAAACTATAATTTAATAAACAATTGTAGAATAATTCGGTATGGCAAAAAAATTCAAGTTAGTAAATCTATAAGTTAAAAATTATTTGAGTTGTATAATTTGAAAGGAAAAATTATGTTTGCTTGGAATGAAAGGAGAATTGTAATGTATACTATTGATAACTTAATTGATAAATTGATTAAAATTGAGGAAGAAGGATCTAATTTATACTTAATAATATCTGAGAGTGTTAACATTGAAAAAAAGCTACAAATTATGGCTAAAATTCTTTCAGATGAGGAAAAAAAACATATTATCATATATGAAGAATTCAAAAAAAATTCTACTACATATGATAACATTGAAGTTGAACTTGCCACTTATGATAGGGCAGTTGGATTAATTTATGAATTTTCAAAAATCAAAACAAGAAATAGCATAAAAAATGTAAGAGAACTTTTCAAATTTGCACTAATATTTGAAAAAGAAAATTTAGCATTAGTTCTTATTATTTTAGGCCTATTTGTTAAATCACATGAAGACATTAACTCAAAAAATTATATGATTGTGTCTGAAATTGTTAAAGAAGAACAAAAACATGTTAACTTAATAGAAGATATTATAAAACGATATTCTATTATTTGATAATATACAGTTATTTCTACAAACACAATGTCCCATAAACTTTTTATCATTTATTTATAATTTTATTTAGAAATTTACCAAAGCCTGTTGCTATTAAACTTTTAAAAATATTTATTTTGCATTTAAAATAATATGCATTAGAATTCCAATCTTTTTCTTTCCAATACTCACTGTCAAGTCCTATCAATTTATATGCAAGTACTTTTTGGACTTGAAAGTTTATAAGTGCTTTTAATGATGGTTTATAGCTCTCTTTTTTCATACTGAGATGGTTAATAAAATTGTCACAATCACTTTTCGAGATTTTATTATCGATGTTTCTAATGCTTCTTCCTATTTTCCCTGCATTAAAACCGCCCCATTGAATAACTACTTTTTCTAAATAGTTTAGAGTATATTTTAGTCCAGATCCCTTTGTTGTAGATATAACTAAAACTGGTTTGCCATAGATTTCTGGTCGATGAAACCATCTACATGTTCTATCCACAAATGTCTTTAACTTCCCAGATATATTTTCCATATAAACTGGTGAAGTTAAGATTATTCCATCACTTAATTTTATTTTCTCCATAATATCAAAAACTTGATCCGTAAGTACACACCCCCCTTTAACCAAACAATGCTCACAACCAATACAAGGTTTTATATTATAATCAAATAGATTTATTATCTCTACATCAATATTGTTACCTTTTAATATTTTTTTAACTTGAGTTATAAGATCATAAGTATTCATTTTTCTATTGCTTGAATTTATAGCTATTACCTTTAACATAGCACCCACCCCTTACTTTTATTATATCAAAAAAGGATGCCAATAGGCATCCTTCTCTTTAATGTTATAAATTTTAATATTAGTTTGATTCTATTACAATTTGGTTATCTTTAACAGATACATTTACGATTGAGCCATCATTTATATCTCCTTTTATTATCATCTTTGATATAGATGTTTCTAACGCATTTTCAATATATCTCTTAAGTGGTCTTGCTCCATAAACTGGATCATAACCTTCCTTTGCCATAAGTTGCTTTGCACTATCTGATACTTTAATAGTTATATTCTTATCCTTAAGCCTATTTTGAATATCTGCAAGGAATATATCAACTATTCCTTCTATTTCCTTTGTTTCTAAAGGTTTAAATAATATGATATCATCCAACCTATTTAGAAATTCTGGTTTAAATTTAGCCTTGAGCTCACTCATAACCTTATCACGAATACCCTTCTCAATGCCACCACTTTCTTTATTTTCTAAGAGATAATCGCTCCCAATATTTGAAGTCATGATTATTATACAGTTTTTAAAATCGACTACCTTGCCCTGATTATCAGTTAAACGTCCATCATCTAATATTTGAAGGAATATATTAAATACATCCTCATGTGCTTTTTCTATTTCATCAAATAATATTACACTATAAGGTTTTCTCCTAACAGCTTCAGTAAGTTGTCCACCCTCTTCATAACCTACATAACCTGGTGGAGCTCCTATAAGTCTTGATACAGAATATTTTTCCATGTATTCTGACATATCTATCCTTATTATATTATCTTTACTTTCAAATAATACCATAGCCAAAGTTTTAGCAAGTTCTGTTTTACCAACCCCAGTAGGTCCAAGAAATATGAATGAACCAATAGGTCTCTTAGGATCTTTAAGGCCAGCTCTTGCTCTTATTACCGCATTTGAAACAGCAGTTACTGCTTCTTTTTGGCCAATTACTCGCTTAGATAACTCATCTTCTAATCTTAGAAGTTTTTTCCTTTCACCCTCTTCAAGGTTTGTTACAGGTATACCCGTCCACTTTGATACTATCTCTGCTATTTCCTTTTCAGTTACCTCTTCCTTAAGCATAGATGTTTCATTATTTTTATGGATTTCTCCTTCTTTTTCTTTTATTTTTGCTTCTAATTTTGGAATTACTCCATATTTAAGCTCTGCTACTTTGTTTAAATCATACTCTCTCTCAGATTTTTCAATGTCGCCCCTTGAAATATCTAATTTTGCTTTTAAGTCTCTAATTTCAACTATTTTAGATTTTTCCTTCTCGTATTTTGATGTCATTTCATTATCTTTATCTTTTAAATTGCTTAACTCTTTCTCAAGCGTAATAAGCCTTTTCTTTGATGCATCATCATTTTCTTTAGATAATGCCTTCTTCTCAATTTCTAATTGAAACACCTTTCGTTTAAGCATGTCCATCTCAGTTGGCATGCTATCTATATCAGTCCTTATCATTGCACATGCCTCATCTATAAGGTCTATTGCTTTATCTGGAAGAAATCTTGATGTTATATATCTATCAGAAAGTTTTGCTGCTGCAACAATTGCTGAGTCATGGATTCTTATGCCATGGTAAACCTCAAATTTTTCTTTAAGTCCTCTAAGTATTGACACAGTATCTTCCACTGTAGGTTCATCAATTGTTACTGGCTGAAATCTTCTCTCTAGAGCTTTATCTTTTTCTAAATATTTTCTATATTCATCAAAAGTAGTTGCGCCAATACAATGTAAACTTCCTCTTGCAAGAAGTGGTTTTATCATGTTACCAGCATCCATAGAACCCTCTGATTTACCTGCCCCAACAATATTATGGATTTCATCTATAAATAAAATTATTTTTCCTTCACTATTTTCTACTTCTTTAAGAACTGCTTTAAGTCTTTCTTCAAACTCACCCTTAAATTTAGCACCAGCAATAAGAGCTCCCATATCTAAAGAAAATATTATCTTATTCTTAAGTCCTTCTGGTACATCTCCCTTTACAATTCTTTGTGCAAGTCCTTCAACTATAGCGGTTTTACCTACCCCAGGTTCTCCTATAAGTACTGGATTGTTTTTAGTTCTTCTAGATAGTATTCTTATAACTCTTCTAATCTCTTCATCTCGTCCAATTACTGGATCTAATTTATGCTTTTTAGCTTGTTCAACAAGATTTGAGCCATATTTTACCAGTGCCTCGTAAGTACCTTCTGGATCGGCATTATCTACTCTCTGATTCCCACGAACAGTAGAAAGCACACTTAAAAATGCATCTTTAGTTATATTGAATTTTTTTAATATATCTACTATCTCATTAGTTTTTACATCCATAAGCCCAAGCATAACATGTTCAACACTTATAAATGAATCTTTAAATTTTTTAGCTTCATTTTCTGCTTTAACAAAAACCTCATCAAGCCTTCTTGTTGCATAAACAGATCCATTGTCTACACCACTTCCTGATACTTTTGGCATATTATCAATTACTTTTTTAATTTCTGTGTTTAGCTGAGTTATATTAACCCCCATTTTACTAAATATGTTGGGAATAAGCCCTTCCTCCTGAGCTATTAGCGCTGCAAACAAATGTATTGTATCTACCTGTTGATGATTATTTTTTACAGCCAATAATTGTGCCTCGTTTAGTGATTGTTGAACCTTTACTGTTAATTTTTCTACATTCATATAATAACCCTCCTTTAATATATAAATTAATCACCATAGCAACTTAGATTCAAGTCACCAAAGTGATCATATTTTTTAGTGTTCTCAGTTTTCAGTAATGTTTACAAATTTATTATAAGTAAACTTTCTGCCATGCATTAAAGTATCATTTATTGTGCTACTTTAGTACTGCTTGTGCTATTTTAACAAGTTGCTCTTTACTTAAAGCCTCTAAATACTTTTGCCGTTCCAAAAATGAACACTCTTCCAAAAGTTTTCGTGCTTTACGAGTTTCTACATAAATACCCGAAAGCATTAAATCTTTACTATTCGAATCCATATAATGCCTTCGCCAAATGTTATAATATTTTGTTGCGGTACTTTCACTGTAGCCTTTGTTTATTAGTTTCATTATACCTGCTTTTCTATCTTGCTTTTCAAAGCATTCGCAAAGTTTATATATTTTTTGAAGCATTATCATCTTTCTTTTCCTTCCTTCGTAGGTAGCCAGGAAACATACAAAATAGAAGTTCCTTTTTATTTTTTTGTCCATATACGATTTCTATTCACCTTACAGTATACCATAATTTAGATAAAATAAACGCAATTTATCTATCATTTGATAAATTATTCTAAATAAACCACCAATTTATAAAAAGTTGGTGGTTTATTACCCTTATGTTTTTTTATTTACAAATTTATTCTAAACTCTTAATAGCTTTTTCAGCCCACTTTGAGTCCTTATATATTGCCCTAGCAACACCAATAAGATCAGCTTTTCCATCACTTAGAAGTTTTTCAGCAGCAGAAACCTTCGTAATTCCACCTGTAAGCAAAACTGGAATAGACACAACTTTTTTAATAGCCTCAGATAGAGGTGAAAAATACCCTTGACTAGTGTTCCCCGGAATAATAAATCTACAAAAACCGCCCGAAATATCAAGAAGATCTACACCAGCTTTCTCAAAAGCTACTGATGCAATTTTGCTATCCTCAATTGTGATTCCACCCTCCATATTGTCTGTTGCACCTAACCTAAGAAGTATTGGAAAATCATCTCCAACAACGTCACGTACAGCTTTAATAATATCTAAGTGTATTTTAATTCTGGAAAGTAAATCCCCACCATATTCATCTGTTCTTTTGTTAGTTAAAGGAGAAAAAAATTGATTTAAAAGATACCCATGTGCAGAATGAATTTCTACACCATCAAATCCACCTTCTTTAACACGTCTTGCAGCATTTTTAAATTCTAATATTATATTTTTGATTTCCTTTATTGTAAGTTTCTCTGGTACCTCACTTGAACACGGATTAGCAATAGATGATGGACCTACTATATCTAACCCTGTAACTTCTTTACTTGCTGCACTTCCAGCATGATTCATTTGCATTATTGCTTTAGATCCATTTTTATGAATTGTTTTTGCAAGTTTTGTTAAACCTTCCACCATACTATCATCTGCAACAGAAAGCTGCCTTTCATTAGCCTTTCCTTGAACTGTAATAAAACTATGTTCTACAATAATAAGTGAAATATATCCACCCATAGACTTTTCATCATAGTAATCTAATATCTCTTTACTAACCTTTCCATCTTTTTCTGATTTCGACGTAGCCATCGGTGGCATAACGAGCCTATTTTTTAATTTCAACTTGCTGTTTTCTAAATATTTAAGCATATATGACATTTTATTACCCCCATATAGTTAATTGTTTTTATAATTTTATTAATATATCAATAAAACTTCAGTGCTTATTAACTTATATTGTAATCATCAACTAAATATATTTTCTTAACCATTGCTTTGTTTCAAAATCAGTAAAAGCTGCATCAACACTATTGTAATATATTTGTTTATATTCTTCAAAAGTAATTCCAAAAATTTTAAATAAGATTTCACATTCCTTAGTCATATTTGTATCTGATACAGTCCTATTGTCAGTATTAATTGTTACCTCTATTCCATCATTATAAAAATTGTAAAATGGATGGTTTTCAAAAGCATCTATTGCTTTTGTCTGAATGTTACTTGTTAAACACATTTCAAGAGTGATTTTTTTCTCCTTTACTATGTCATATGCTTCAACACAATCTTTTATAAATACTCCATGGCCAATTCTTTCTGCTCCCAAAAGTTCTACTGCTTCCAGCACATTTTTGCCTATTCCTGTTTCGCCTGCATGAATAGTTACTCTATACCCATATTCTCTAGCAAGTGCTATAGGTTCTATAAACTTACTACAAAATCCTTCTCCTTCAGCACCACATAAATCTACTGCAACTACACCTTTTGATAAATATTCTTTGCCGGCTTCTACGACCTCAAATGCTTTATTTGCAGACATAAATCTCATGCAACAGAGTACTATATTGCCTCTTATATCAAACGTTTCTTCTGCGTCCTTAATTCCTGTTATTACACTCTCTATTACTTCACAAATACTTAACCCCTTTGTTATATGAAGTAATGGTGCAAATCTAACCTCAATGTATTTAACATTTTCTTTTGCAGAATCCTCAAGAAGTTCATATGTAATTCTCCTTAAACTCTCCTTTGATTGCATTACTAAATTTGGTATTTCAAACCTCTTTAAGTATTCATCAAGTGATTTACATTCCTCTGGAGCAGTAACTTCTTTTGTAATATTTTTAATATCATAATAAGGAATACTTATCTTCTCGTCTTTTGCTATATCAATTATCGTTTCCGGTCTTAAGCTACCATCCAAATGGCAATGCAATTCAATTTTAGGTAAATCTATATATTTCATATAACTCTCCTTATAATATCATTAAGCTTTATTTTTAGTTATTATTAAAATGTATTATTCCTCTCTACAAATAGTATATCTTAATATCTTGATATGACTAGTATGGTGATAGCTATAAAGTACATAGCTAATGGGGTATACTGCATTATTTTTTTACCATTATTTCTTGGTAAAGTTTCTTTACTAAGTGATTCTATTAAAGCATTTTCATCTTTACATTCCTTTAGACTTCTTAGGTTTATATATAATATTGCTCCTCCAATTAAAAAGAATATTGAAGCTCTCAATAAAACCACAAGAAAACTAGCATTAAGTGCTGCTTTTGTCGCCGCTACTTGTGCTTGGTCCATCACAGCATTTTGGCTCCCATTTCCTATAATATTTGCGTAATTCATTGCAATCTTACTTATTGTAAAAGAGATTGCATTATTGGCTGCGTGAAGCGTCATACTCCCAACTATTGAACCTGTATATTCCCTTACCTTTAAAAGAACGAATCCCAAAAACATTACATAAACAATTTGCATCACATTACCATGAAACGTAGCGAATATACAAGTTATTATGAAATATTTCATTTTTTTATTTACACCTTCATATGCGTCTAAAAAAACTCCCCGGAAGAACATTTCTTCAAAAAATGCTGGGAGTAAAACTACTACCAGCACTCCTAATAATAATGAGCTAGTATTTAGCAATTTAGATATTTGCATGCTATCTTTAATTGCAACAGGAAATAACTTCATGCTTACAGAATTAACCCCCACTGCAAAAATATAAGTACCAACTGCCACTGATACAGTTAAATAAACCTGCCTTACAGATATTTTCTTTATTACCATTACCTTATTAAAAGGTTTTTTAATGATTTTGCAATATAATAAAGCCATTCCTCCAAGTGCTACAACACTAGTTCCTCCTGAGAGTAGTAGCGATATATTTCCACTAATTGACCCCTTTAGTTTAAAAAATATATTTGCTATAGAAGGTGCTAAAACAAATAACAGTAAAGCCACTAATAATAATATATTAGCTAATAGGATTTTTTTATTTTTCATAAACTTTCTCCTTAAACTATAAAATTTTCTTAATCTTAACACCTTTCCTTTGAATTTACACATATCTGTAATTTTAATACTCTAACATATATGATAAGCCAATCACCAATAATAATCAATTATATATAATGAAAGTTTCTGTAACCTTATTAGGGTATAATATATATTGTATAACAAAAAAACCGTACCTCTTACAGTACGGTTCGTACTTCAGTACGGTGCATTCTTTCAGTGCGGTCTATAGTTCTATCTATACTATTTTTACTACTACCTTGTCATCATCACATATAAGTCTAATCTGATTTCCAATTCGTGTTGTTTTTAAGGTTACAGTATGACCCCATAACTCATGTATATACTTTAATGTAGCTTCTGCATAAGCAGTATTTAATTCTCTCCCATCATAAACATGCTCTAAATTTAATGTTTTGTCCTTTTGCGACATTTCTGTTATCCGTATAAGTGGGATACTACCTACCCCACAATTACTAGCTAAAGTATTTCTAATACTTTTAAAACCATTATCATCTGCAACTTCTTTGACTACATAGTTTCCATCTTTTGCAGCATATTCAAATAAATTAAGTTCCTCACATAAATCCTGTGTTAAATACTTTCTTAAAAATGATTCATCTCGCTCTATTTCTCTAACTTCAAATATTTTATTTTTTCCATATCTTTTTAATATATCTTCAAATATCTTAAAACCTATGAAATATGGGTTTATAGATCCTTGCCCTGGAGCTATGACATCATTATGACGTTTAATGAATTCCAAATATAATTCATCTGGTAAATTCAATTTCTTTAATATATTATAATGCCAAAAGCTAGCCCAACCTTCATTCATTATTTTAGTTTCAATTTGAGGCAAAAAGTACGAGGTTTCTTGTCTTACAATTTCTAGTAGACTTTTTTCCCATTCCTCAATATCTCCATATTTTATAATAAAATATAGAATATCATCTTCTGGCTCTAAAGGTATTTTATTTATTTCTGGAAAATGAAGTTTTACGTATGGTTCCAAATTGCTATGGACCTCATTATTGTTTCTATAATGCTCTAAAATTCTTTGTTTTAAAACCTCACCTGGTACTCTTTTTTCTCCAACAACCCTAGATGTTTGAAGTTTTATTGCATGGGCTGCATCTAATATTCTTTCTACCTTAACGTATCCTATACTTGGATCATTTATAAAACCTCTTACCGTATCTGCATGGAATTTAAACATTTCTACAGTATGCTCAGCTCTAGTCCCTTCCTTAAAAAGTCTATTGTTTTTAAAAAAATCGTTGTGTCCATAAACATGAGCTATAGTTAATATTTGCAATAGCAATGTATTTTCCTTCATTAAATATGCTAAACAAGGATCAGAATTTATAACCATCTCATATGGTAACCCGCTTAGATTGTATTTATATGTTGTGCTATTTTTTTCATAAGATTTACCAAAGCTCCAGTGGGGATAACTTGAAGGCATCCCCAGATACGATTCATAAGCAAGCATATCTTTATATCCAATTATCTCAAATTCTTGAGGGTAGTAATTAAGTCCTACTTCATTTACTATAGCTTCTATTCTTTCATTCCAATTCTCCAACTCTTTTACGGTAAACCCCAAAACAATATCACCTCTCTCCATCTTTTTGTAGCATATATTTAAGAGCTTTCCACAAATCTTGTTTTTGCTTTATCTCAACTGAAAGAAAATTTTCATTAAGTACACCCTTAGAAAAAACATCTTTCATAGAAGAAGAATAGTAACTTTTCATAAGCTCAGCATAACCAAATAAATTACTTACCTCGCATATGTTTTTCGCAGCCTTTATGGCTTTGTCATTGTCTTCTGACCAATTGTCTCCATCACTTACGTAAAAAACATACACATTCCAATTGTCAGGATTATATCTTTTATCAATGATTTCTAAAGCTTTATTTAATCCACTAGATATATACGTACCACCTGATTCAACTTTGTGAAAAAAATCAACTTCATTTACCTCCTGGGCAACGGTTGTATGTGCAATAAAGCTAACCTCTACATTTGAATATTTTGATTGGATAAATTGAGATAGTACAAAGAAGAAGGAACGTGCTAAATACTTTTTTGTAGTGTCCATTGATCCCGATACATCCATTACACATAAAATAACTGCGTTTGATTCTCTCTTTAATACTTTCTTTACTCTATGATATCTTAAATCTTCATTTTTAAATGGCAATTTTTCATTTTTTTCTATTTTCTTAATTTCATTAAGATCCGCTTGTTCTATTAAAGCTTTGTTTTTCGCTTGTTGCCTTTTAATTTTCTCCGCAACTGTTCTTTTTTTTGCAAGTCGTGGATTAATGCCATGTTTTTGATATCCGGCCCTTTTAATACCATTCTCAGTTAAAACTTCAGAAAATTTCTTCTTATCCATATCGGGAAGTTCTAAATCTTCTAATAGGTAATTTAATGCATCCTCGAGTGTTATCTCAGTTTCGTAGATATCTTCCCCTTCCTTATCTCCTGCTTTAGTTCCACCTTTTCCTTCGCCTTCAGCCTTTTCTTTACCTATAACTTGATCTCTTTTTTCGCTGCCATCACCGCTTCCTACTCCGCCCTTATTCTTACCGAAAATAAATTCATATTCTTTTAACCCTTTTATTGGTATCTTAATTTTTTTATCCTTACTTTGACCTATAATGCTTTCTTCTGACAATATATCTCCCAGGTTTTCTTTAATAGATTTCTCAACAAGCTGGTTATGCCTTCTCCTATCCTCTGAAGCTCTATCATGCTCTATGGGAGTTACGTTATAGTCCCTAAATATTGCCATGACTCTAGTCCTTCCATAAATTATTGGCTGCATATTTCAGTATTACATCACAACAATGATCACAATATCCATTTGCCTTCATTTGCTCAACCATCACGTTATATTTTTCATCTTGATCTTTATCGCGAACCCTAGATCTAGTTATAATTCTTGATAGTTCTTTTACTGAGCTTGTTAATTTCTTTTCAATTGCTTCCTTTAATGGCTCATAAGAATCATATTTAATTTTTCCACCATTTCTAACCACGTAAAACATGTATGAAGTTACATCACTTCTGAATCCCTTTGAAGAGCTTTCAGATATTCCGATTTGTTCCTCAATAGACCTCATAAATGGCTCATCTGCTTGAAGTTCCTCACCAGTAGCTTTGTCTTTTAATTTTGCTTTATTCACAAAGGCTTCTGCATTATCTATATAGTTGTCAAATAAACTTTCTGCTTGTTCCTTATAACTGTGTATAAAAGCCTTAGTTACTTCTTTCTCCAATATTTTGTTGTATTCCTTTCTAATATTATCTTGAACAAAACCCATATACCTCTTCTTTTCATCTTCAGCTATGTCCATTTCCCTAACGGATTTAATTATACTTTCCATAATACTTAGTGGATTAATACAATCTGATTCTGAATCCGAGATAGCGTTATCTATTGCTTTTACTATAAATCTTGTTGAAATTCCATGCATACCTTCGTCAAGTCCTGCTTCTTCCCTTAATTCACTAATATCTATTTTCTTAGTAGTTCCATTTTCTACTATTTCTTCGCCATTATAAATTTTCAGCTTTGTTATAGGATCTACCTTATTTGATGGTGTAAACCTTGAAAGCAATGCAAACATCGCAGCCGTTTCGATTGTGTGTGGTGCTATGTGAGGCTTAAAATTACTCTTTTTAAGTATCTTATCATAAATCTTAATTTCTTCATTTAGCTCAAGGCAATAAGGAACCTCAACCTTTACAATTCTATCTAAAATAGCTTCATTTGTATGATCGGACTTAAATCTATTCCACTCTGCTTCATTAGAATGGGCAATAATTATACCATCAAAATAAATCATAGACCCCTTGCCTGGGGATGGTATTGATTTTTCTTGAGTTGCAGTTATTATAGTATGAAGATACTCTACATCATTTTTAAATACTTCTATAAATTCTACTAGTCCACGATTTCCAACATTAAATGCACCATTAAGAGAAAATACCCTTGGGTCATCTTCTGAATACATATCCATTTTAGATATATCAACGGACCCTGTTAAAATTGAAGTATCTTGATTGTTAGGATCTACTGGTGGAACAACACCTATACCTTTTCTTGATCTTATTGAAAATGAAGTTGTAGTAACTGGAAAATCTTCATATTTTCCACCATATTCATGAATTAACCTATGCTTACATGATGGGCAAAGATCCCCTTCTATTTTTACTCCAAGCATTTCCTCAAAGTCGTCCCGTAGATGCTTTGGTACCAAATGCAATGGTTCTTCATTCATAGGGCATCCATCTAAAACATATACAGGTTCTGTATTTTCAAAAGCTTTCTTTAGAGCTTCTACAATTGATGACTTACCGGCTCCTACAGGTCCTGCTAAATACAATACCTGCCTTGATTCTTCTCCCTTCATCGATGCAGAATAAAAGTAACTTACAAGTTTCATAAGTACCTTATCTATTCCAAAAAAATCATTTTTGAAAAATTCATATCTCTTTATAATATCATTACCATATATTTTTCTTATTCTAGGGTTTTCTTCAGGCCTTAGAATTTCAAAGCCTCCTTTTATTATCATGTCATACATTCTCTTATGAGATAACTTAGCCTTATCAGGATCTGTTTTGATTATATCTAAATATTCTAAAAAAGTTCCATTAAATTTACTTTTTGCTTTTCCCTCTCTATCCTTTTGTATTATATTTTTAAAATCCATTCAATACCTCCTAAATTACTATTTTTTTATATTAGTAATTATATGCAACTATAGTCTCTTAACATGATAAATAATAAAAAAAACTTTGAAAATTTAAGAAATACCATTATAAAGTATACGTTTTTCATTTATATACTTTAAAATGGTATTTTCGCACTGTGATTTCTTTTAAATTAGCCACTGATAATTGAACACTTATTTCGACTTAGCAATAAATTTCCATGCTTGTTCCAAAACATCCTTGCTGCTTTTATAGCTTAATAATTGTTTTGCAAACTGGAAGCTTGCCCACTTAAAATCATTTAATTCCTCTAATTGAATATGAACAACCTGATTTTCCACATTAGCTAAAAAGAATATAACCTCTTTCATAGTTCCTTGTTTTATTGAATATTCTACCGATACCCTAAATCCGTTTATTAGATTAACCTTTAACCCGGTTTCTTCAAAAATTTCTCTTATTGCTGTTTCTTCTTCACTTTCATTTATTTCAACATGACCCTTTGGGAAACCCCAATGACCATCATTTTTATCACTAATGCTTAAAAACTCTAAATTCTCACCAATTCTTCTATAAATCACAGCCCCACAAGATTTTTCAAGATTCATAATAGCCCCCACACCCCTTACTTCTATTTTTGTGATACACTTAATTGTAAATTATTAATATTAAAAACTACTTTAAATTTATGCTCTATAGCCAAAATTATACTTTATATTTAAAATATTATTAAATAAAATTAATTAAAACTACTATTTATTATTAAGTGTCTAATATTTTACTTGCACAATAAAAAACAAGCCCACAAAAATGTGAACTTGCAAACTTTATTTGTCAAATCTATCAACTTTAAATAGTCTTAAATCTTCACTACGTGTTCCTAAATATAGTTTGCTAAGCATCATTCCACCTAGCATTGAAAACAGGATTCCATTAGCTCCATACCCTAAGCAATACCACAACTTATTATTATCTGGATCTTCTCCTAAAAATCCCAAATTATCTTTTGTGGATGCAAACGCACCACAATATTTATATTCTACTTCTATATTTTTAATGTCCTTAAACATAAATTTTAACCTTTGCTCTAATAAATCATATTTTTCTTTTGCAGCCTTTTCATTAAATATATCTGGTACAAAACTTATATCTTCCCCACCTATAATTATTCTATTATCCTCAGTAGTTCTATAATAATTATAGGGTAAATTATTATCACGAATAAGTGCCCTTTTGTACCAACCTGAAAAGTCACTAACAGGTTTTGTTGCCAAATTAAAAGTAGTAGTTTTAGTTCCAAAGTTTCTTTTGCTAAATAATCCTGTATTATACCCAGTAGCTACTATAACTATTTTCCCCCTTACTTTATAACCAAAAGTAGTATCAACGAGAACCCCACTATTCTCGTAATTCACAGATGTAACCTCTGTGTTCTCATAAACTCTAGCTCCTTTTTTGATGCTTATATCTATAAGCTCATGAGTATACTTATATGGATCAAATTGTGCTCCACCATTGTTAGAGTATACTCCAGCTTTTAAATCAAAGCCAAAAGGATTATTAGTATCATCAATAAATTCTACATCAAATCCATTCTCTTTTCTAATTCTATATTCTTCATAAATCTCATTAATTTCTAATTTCTTAGAGGTATATAATAATGTATCTCTTTTGGAATAATCACATTTATTTCCATATTCATTCATAATATTATCGATCTCATTTAAAGCTTTTATTCCCATTTTATAGGACCTTATTACATCTGTTTTAGTTGTAGCTTCCATTAAATCATTCAACTTATCATCTAATTCATACTGAAGTAATGATGTTGTCAGTCCTGTACTACAATATCCTATTCTATTTTTCTCGAGTATAACACTTTTAATATTGGCTTTTGAAAAGTAATATCCTAAAATACTTCCTGTAACTCCACCTCCTACTATTATCACATCAGTTTTTATATTTTCTGTTAAATAATCATACTGTTTTGGTACTTTGTTTGTTTTTGTGAATATAGGTTCCCCTTGTACATATTGCAAATTCATCGTATACCACCTAACCAATTATATTTTTTATAAGTTATTAAAATTTACTCTAGTTTAATAATACAATCCATTTATTAACTTTAAATATAGTATTTCTTAATTTATGTTTCTATATACATATAATAAATATTAAGATTTAAATATCCTGTTTGTTATTTTGTATACCATAATCTTTTTATGTTACAATATAGATTAAAGTGCCTAAAAATATAAAATGCAAAGTGAATCTTATTTGTATTTTATATTATCATAGCTGTGTTATATAAATGATAAAAGGAGATGTTTAAGTTTGGAAAAGTTGTACTATGAAGATCAATATAAAACAGAATTCACAGCTGAAATAATAGATGTAATTGAAAAAGAAAACAAATATCATGTTGAATTAAATAGAACGTATTTTTATCCAAAGGGTGTTAACCAGCCAAGCGATACGGGACATATAAATGGATCTTTAGTTATAAGCGTATACGAAGAAAACAATAGAATATATCATATATTAGAAGTTAAGCCTTTGAAAATTCATAAGGTCAAGTGTATTATAATCTTTGATTTTCGATATGATTATATGCAGCAACATTTAGGTCAACATATACTGTCCTCCTGTATTTCTGATTTATTTAATATAACTACTATTGGTTTTCACCTTGGTTTAACTTCTTCAACTATTGATCTTGCTAAAGGCATTGGTGCCGAGGAAATTAGAGATTGCGAGAAAAAGGCTAACGATATAGTTAATGAAAACATTAAAGTAGAAGCTCTGTATTTAACAAACTCAGAACTAAAAAAATTATCAATAAAAAAGATTTCAGTAAGATCTGGTGAAAAAATTAGGATTATCAAAATTGGTGATATTGATGTTTTTCTATCGCAAGATTTATATCCAGATTCCACTATTGAAGTTCAACTAATTAAAGTTATAAATTTTAAAAAATATAAAAGTGGGATAAAAATTAAATTTATATGTGGACAAAGAGCGGTTTCTGATTATGTTTTAAAATTTGAAGCCATCGAAAAAATATCTAAGCTCTTATCCTGCAATAATAATACACTTATATCAAAAGTAGAACAGCTTTCTAGTGAACTTAATAAGGCTCTTACAGAAAAGAGTGCATTAAAGGCAGAGGTTGCTACATATGAAGTTCAAAACATGATAAAAGAAGCTGAAAAAATAGATGATGTTAGGATACTTAAATACATTTATGATAAAATGGACCCTAAATATGCTACCATGTTAGCAACAAAATTAGTATCCTCATCAAAGGTTATAGTTTTATTTGGAATAAAACTTAAAGATAAAGCAAACCTCCTGTTTATGTGTTCAAAAGATTTAAAAATTATAGGAATGGATTCTCTTTTAAAAGATGCAATAACTCTTATAGATGGCAATGGCGGTGGAAGCGAATTTTCTGCGCAAGGTGGTGGAAAAAATAATAATAATTTAGATTCTGCGCTAGATTATGCCTTAAGTAAAATTAAAGAAAGTATACTCCCAAGACCAAAATTTTAGATATTAATTTGTATTATAAGTAGATTATTTAGAGTTAGTCTTTGATAACAAAGTCTCTAGCTCCATATAATCCTTCAATGTAGGTTTTACCATCCACTGATAATCCAATGCATAGTGGTGAAACCATTACCTCACGCACTTTATAATATTTTAGACTTCCACCACTACCCTCTTTATAAAAGCCTGAGAAATCATGAATAATATAATGCTTCCCATTTTCGGCACCTAGATATAACATTCCATGTCCATCCATATATACTGAGGCTCCGGGTCTCAATTTATCAAGTATCTTTTTTCGCTCCCCTACTGTCATACTTTCCTTCATTTCATAAAAATTACCCACTGCGAGTTTACCTTGTTGCTCTGCATTCCTAGGTAGTTTTATATTCATACTTCTATATATATCCATTATAAAACTTGTACAATCTCTTGAGTTAAACATACCTCCCCATCCGTATCTTTCACCTAAAAATTTAAAAGCATTAACTAGAATATTTTCTCTAGTATATGGTAAATACCCTACTGATAACTCTTCGTTTCTTGCAATTAATGCTAATTTAAATTTTACTTTACCACTATTACTTCTTGTCGGAAGTTTAACTACGTAATTACCTGTAGCATTTTGACCATAAACATCTACTTTTACCTCATTAATATTAGCAAGTGGTATTCTAATACCCATATCAAGTTTGACTTCAGATAATTGATTATTTAATGGATTATAACCTGTAAATACTCTTTTCCCTATAGTTACTATGAAATTTTTTGTATTAAGATAATTGAAAAGTTCTTCTTTTTTAGCTATGGCTACATCTTTTTTAGGTATCCATGCTAAATAATTGTACATCTGAGCTAGATACCATTTGGAATCCTTACTTTCAAACAAAATGACAAGGGCTTCAACTGGATAGACAGCAGTCTCTTGAAATCTGTCAAACTCATAATTATCACCATTTTTAAATACCCTATCATAGGTCGGAAATGTTCTCATCATAGTCTTTCTAACAGTAATCCCATATGTAATACTGTTAATATTTTTTATTCCGCAAATGTTACAATTATCCACTAACTCTTTATAATATTTAGGATCTAATAACAACTCATCCTCATTGAACATTTCATATTTTGGTAAAACACTAACGGTGTTTAACTTATTTATTAGTTCTTGTCTACTAAAACATTCTTTGTGATTTTCTAATTCCACTATTGGTCCATTCGCTATTACATTACTACTATTGTATATTTCAATATCCTGTTTGCTCATAATAGCACACGTCATATTATCAGATTTCATCCAATATTTTGGATAAAGCATTTCTTCCTTTAATTCTGGAATATTCGAATAGAATAGATTATATACCTTACTCATTTTTATTTAGAATTTTTGGTACTTTAGATGCGCGAAGTCTGTGTGCATAATGCATTTCTGATCCTAATAGTGGCCTAGCATAATTTATAAATGCTTCAGTTACATTATTACATGCACTATTAATAAACTCATCTGGCATTACCTTTGTCTTGCCTGCTACAAGCTCAAGTGGTGTAAGTCTATAATCTACTGAATAATGACCAGTTCTATGAATAGTAATTGAACCACCAACATTATCCCAAAGTGCATACTGTGCAGCTTTTTCTCCTACTTCGCGAGCTTCATTTCTATCTACATCTGAGACACATCCCATAAAACATCTTTGAGGATATCCGAATGTATCAGATCTAACTCTTTTAATATTCAGATGATTTTTAATGTACTTACCTAAAAGATCACCTAATGCTCCCGTTCCTGAAAGCTGTATATTTCCATGAGCATCTTTTTCTACTCTATCCATAAGACTTGCAATTATTGGTACCCCTTTTTCATCTTGAATCCCTTCTGAAACAGCTATTACACATCGTCCATATTTATCATAAACGTTTTTTACATCAATTAGAAATTGTTCTATCTTAAAAACTCTTTCAGGTACATATATTAAATGCGGACCATCATCTTCATATTTTTTTGCAAGTGCCGCAGCAGCCGTTAAAAAACCTGCATGACGTCCCATTACTACTCCTATATAAATTCCTGGTAACGCTCTATTATCAAGATTAGCTCCAATAAATGCATTGGTAATATATTTAGCTGCAGATCCATATCCAGGAGTATGATCATTAATCATAAGATCATTATCTATAGTTTTTGGTATATGAATTGCACGAAGTTCATAATTTGAAATTATAGCTTGCTGGTTTACTATTCTAACTGCATCTGACGAGTCATTTCCTCCAATATAAAAGAAATATCTTATTTCATGAGCTTTAAGGACTCTAAATATTTCCTTACAATATTGTTCATCTGGCTTATCTCGTGTAGATAAAAGTGCAGATGACGGAGTCATAGCAACCTGTTCTAAATTATGAGTTGTCTCGCGACTAAGATCATGAAAATTTTCATTAACTATACCATTCACTCCATTTATAGCACCATACACTTTTGTCACCTGCGCAAATTTTCTTGCCTCGAGTACCGCACCAACTAGTGATTGATTAATAACAGCAGTTGGTCCTCCTCCTTGTGCAATTAAAACTTTACCCTCGATTATCATAATTCTCCCCCCTCATATTTAGCTACTACCATTTTAAATTTATTTAACTTAATATTGGTGTTTAATTTAAAAATTATTAGTGAACTTTGCTTGCTATAATATATATATTATAGCATATTTGTATTTTATTACATTAATTGTACAAATTTTAAAAATGTATGGAGCCTAACAGATTATTAATCATATTAGGCTCCATACATTTTTGTTTATTATTTAATTTTCACTATCTTTATTTCATTGCTACTACTAATTTTTCTGTTGCTTCTTTAACACATTTTTTTGCAAGAATATCAGAGATCACAGCTACTCCATCAATATTTGCTATTTTTAATAAATTCACATTTTTCTGCGTAATACCACCAATAGCAACAACAGGAATAGTAATATTATCTTTGATTTCTTTTAAGTTATGCACAGAAACCGCACTAGCATCGTCTTTAGTAGTTGTAGGGAACATTGCTCCCACTCCTACATAATCAGCTCCTTGTCTTTCTGCCTCTTGTGCCTGCTCTAGTGTTGAAGTAGAAATCCCCATTATTTTATTATTTCCAATTATGCTTCGTGCAACACTAGCAGGCATATCACTCTGGCCCAAATGAACTCCTGCAGCATCTACCGCCAAAGCAATGTCAATTCTATCATTTATTATTAATGGAACATTATGTTTATCTGTAATAATTTTTATTCTTGATGCGACATTATAAAATTCTAAAGTACCTATATCCTTTTCTCTAAGTTGAACTAATGTAGCTCCACCTTTTATTGAATCCTCTACTGCAGTATATATATCTGTATCCAAAAGCATTTCTCTATCTGTAACAAGATAAAGACTATAATTGATTTTATTCTTCATTTATTTTGCTCCTTTTATTTATTTCATTTTCACATAAATTATACATAGCATCTATCATTTTTACTCTAAATGTTCCCGAGCCTTCAATTTCCTTATCTAACCTTTCGTATGCTGTTTCACCGGATATTCCCATTGAAACGACTCCTGCGAGAGCAGCTATTAAATTGTTTTTTCCTGCCCCTAAATAACAACCAATAACTGCAGTACACATACACCCAGTACCTGTAACTCTAGACATCATTTTATGACCGTTTGATACGGTATAAAGATTTTTTCCATCCGTTATAATGTCTACCTCTCCTGTTATGGCTACAACTGTATTAAATTTTTCAGCAAAATTTCTTGCCATTTCTTTTGCCTTTGCAAATTCATTGCTACTTACATCAAAACTCTCAGAGGCATCTACTCCTCTTGTTACAGTATCAATACCATATATTAATTTTATTTCAGACAAATTTCCTCTTATTACTGCTAATTTAACTTCACCCATAATTTTTTTACAACTTTCGTTTCTATACGATGTAGCTCCTACTCCCACAGGGTCTAATATAACTGGTATATTTAATTCATTTGCTTTTTTCCCTGCCGCTATCATAGCCTCTATTGAACCAGTATTTAGTATTCCAATATTTAAAACAAGCGACGATGCAAGCGATACCATCTCGCGTACTTCATGAATATCCTCTGCCATAACTGGTGAACCACCTATAGCTAGTGTTATATTTGCACAATCATTGATAGTAACATTATTGGTTATCTGGTGAACTAAGGGTGTTTTTTCTCTTAAATTATTTAGCAATGTAATTATTTTGTTGTTAACTTCCATTTTGACATCATCCTCCAACTTATTAAATATATAAATCCTGTTATAACCATATCAGGTACTGTAGCTCCAAATACAAGATCATGTTTTAAAAACCAATAATAAAGTAATATCCCTATAATCCATATTATTATTGCTCCCCAATTTACAAGTATATTCGATTGTGTTTTTATATTTTTCTTGATTATAAAATAATCTGTGATAAGGATTGCAAATAATGGTGCAAAAACTGACCCTATAGCATATAAAAAGCTTTCATAGTTTTCCATAGGAATTATGATTGCTACAAGTGTTCCAATAATGGTCATAATAATACCAATTTTCTTGTCACTGTATTTGGGAATAATGTTTAAAAATGAAACTCCTGCTGAGTACACATCTAAAAATGTAGTAGTTACTGTTGATAATACTACTATTCCAAGAGCTGCTATCCCTAAATTAGCTGCAAGCATCATAACTGATGGATCTGAATTTTTTGAAACTATAGCAGCTCCAAGTCCTATAATAAACATCCATGAACTACCAAAAAAATATCCTATAAAACTTCCATAAGCTCCGCCTTTTTCACTCTTTGCGAACCTAGTATAATCTGCAATTAAAGGTAACCATGACAGAGGCATAACTATACTTAATTCTAATGCACTTCCAAAGGAAATTCCTCCGGTTCCTGCTTTTAGGAGTAATGTCTTATCTTTAAATATTATTGAACCCAATATCAATGTAAGTATAAAAAGAAGAGATACGGCTGTAATATTTAATTTTTTCATCCCACTGTTTCCAAAACAAAGCCACAAAATAGTTAGTATGCCTATAAATATTATAAATACTAATACATTATTAAAACCCCATAAATTTTGAGATATTAAGTTTATAGAATTAGCAGCTACCTTTAGCATAATTGCAGTCCAACCAATTAACTGAAGTATATTTAAAATTGAAAATAAATAAGTGCTATATCTTCCAAAAGAAATATTTGTGGAAGTCATTGCTGGTACTTTTTCACGAGTACCAATTATACCCCCAAGTATAAGTATCCCAGTGCCTATTAAATGTCCTAGAAGTATTACTACTAATCCAATTTTAAATCCTAAAGGTGCAATTAACCCTCCTGTCATTATTTCAGCAATAGAAACTGCAGCTCCAAACCATAAAAACACAAATGTCCAAAAGCCTAGTTTTTCTTTATCTTTAGTCATTATACATCCCCGCTTTTTCATATAATTCATAGAAATGATTTGTAGGCCCTACCCCATGTCCAATGTCTAATGAATGTTTAATTGCGATTGTTATATATTTCTTTGATTTTTTTATTGACTCCTTCATGCTTTTACCAAGTGCCAAATTTGCAGCTATGGCCGAAGACAAAGTACATCCCGTTCCATGAGTATTTTTTGTATTTATTCTCTCTGATGTAAAATGTATGATTTCAAATCCATCATAAAATACATCTACTGCCTCTCCCTTTATATGTCCCCCTTTTAATAGTACATTTTTACAACCAAGCTTATACATTTCCTTAGCCGCTTTGTCCATTTGTTCCACAGTCTCTATGTCTGGAGCATCCAAATTTCCTTCGCGAAGAATTTCTTCAGCCTCTGGTACATTAGGAGTAATAAGTGACGCTAGTGGTATTAGTTTCTTAATTAAAGCTGACTTTGACTCTGGCTTTAACAATGAATAACCACTTTTAGATATCATTACAGGATCAAGTACTATGTTTTTAGGCTTGTATTGCTCTAATTTCTCACATATAGCATCTATTGTTGAAATTTGTGATACCATACCAATTTTAACTGCATCCACAATTATATCAGTAAAAATAGCATCAATTTGTGCCTTAATAATTTCTGCATCTAAATCCCGAACTTCAAAAACTCCCATAGTGTTTTGTGCTGTTATTGCTGTAATAACACTCATTGCATATACACCATTAGCACTTAGACTTTTTAAATCTGCTTGTATTCCTGCACCTCCACAGCTATCAGACCCTGCTATAGTTAAAACCTTTTTCATATAATTTCCTCCTATTAATCTGTCTAAACTTCTTTATTTAAGTTCGAAAGTTTTTTCAAGTCTATACCTCTAAGTATAAAAAATCCAATTAGACTTCCTCCAATTGTACTTGTTAAAAATGGTGCTACAAAAAACAATGCCCCCACTTTTTTACCCATTATTAAATTAGCTATCGGAAATGCTAATAGCCCACCTAAGATTCCTGTTCCAAATATTTCTCCCACTACTGCAATTAGATTGCTTTTAGTTCTCCTATATAATATTCCAGCTAAAAATACTCCGATCATACTTCCAGGGAATGCTAAAAGTGAACCTGTTCCTAATATATTTCTAAGTAAAGATATACAAAATGCTATAGCTATGCCGTATCCGGGACCTAACATTACAGCTGCTACAACATTAATTGTAGCCTGCACCGGGAAACATTTTGATACCCCTACTGGTATAAATATAATATTGCCCGTAATTACTCCCATAGCTATTAGAAGTGATGAAATAGTTAATTTTTTTGTCTTCATATGTTAACGCTCCTCTCTCTCTTGCATAATTAAAAAGGAACAAACTCTAAAAAACTAGCGTAAATAGTGTTCAGGATAAATTAAAAAAACACAAATCCAAGGATTTGTGTTAAATTAACGCCATATATAATAATTCATATATAATCACCAATAAACAACTTCCTACGCTGGCATTATCCAGTTCAGGTCATAGGGTCAAAGAATTACAATTCTTGTTCTCAGTTGGCTATCCAACTCCCCTGTGCTCGGTTATTCTTTTTTATTTAATATATTTAATAATAACATAATATAATATTCTACACAATAATATTTATATTATTATTCTAGTCTTATCCCTGATCTTTTTACAGCTATATGCCACCCATGAAGTAATTTTTTCCTATATTCCTCTGTCATACTAGGTTTGAAACTTCTTGATATTGCCCAATGTTTAGATACTTCTTCCTTACTCTTCCAATATCCCACTGCAAGTCCAGCAAGATAAGCTGCGCCAAGTGCTGTTGTTTCAGTAACTTCTGGTCTGTCTACTTGAACATTTAAGATATCTGATTGAAACTGCATTAAGAAATTATTATTACAAGCTCCACCATCTACTTTGAGCTCAGTTAGTTTAATTCCAGAATCTTGTTGCATTGCTTTTAGAACATCATGTGTTTGGTATGCTAACGCTTCTAAAGTTGCTCTTATCAAATGTTCCTTTTTTGATCCTCTTGTAAGTCCCACAATTGTTCCTCTTGCATAAGGATCCCAATATGGTGCTCCAAGTCCAACAAAGGCTGGAACTACATATACTCCATTTGTATCGTCCACAGCCATTGCATATTGTTCACAATCAGCAGCATTATCAATCATACGTAATTCATCTCTTAACCACTGTATTGCGGCTCCTGCTATAAATACACTGCCTTCAAGTGCATATTCAACTTTTCCATCTATTCCCCAAGCAATAGTCGTAAGTAATCCCTGTTTAGATTCAATTGCTTTATCCCCTGTATTCATTAACATAAAACATCCAGTACCATATGTGTTTTTAGCCATTCCTGACTTATAACAAGTTTGTCCAAATAACGCTGCTTGCTGGTCTCCAGCCGCTCCGGCTATAGGAATTTCCCCACCAAACAAAGAAATGTCCGTATGTCCATATATATAACTTGATGGTTTAACTTCAGGAAGCATTGATTTTGGTATGTTTAATGTTTCAAGTAATTCATCATCCCACTTTAATTCGTGAATGTTAAAAAGCATTGTTCTTGATGCATTAGAATAATCTGTTACATAAGTTTTTCCTTTTGTTAAATTCCAAATTAACCAAGTATCTATGTTACCAAATAATAAATTGCCTGCTTCAGCTTCTGCTCTAGCACCATCTACATTGTCTAATATCCATTTTATTTTTGTTCCGGAAAAATAAGCATCTAGAATCAATCCTGTTTTAGCCCTAACAACCTTATCAAAACCTTTTTCTGTTAATTCATCACAATACTCAGCTGTTCTTCTACATTGCCATACAATTGCATTATATACAGGTACACCTGTTCTTTTATCCCAAACTACAGTTGTTTCTCTTTGATTTGTGATACCTATTGCTGCTATATCAGACGCCGTGGCATTAACTTTAGCCATTGCTTCGCTTGCAACACTTATTTGGCTTGACCATATTTCCATTGGATCATGCTCTACCCACGCAGCTTTTGGAAATATTTGTGTAAATTCTTTTTGAGCAGATGTTACAATAAGTCCCTCTTCATTGAAAAGTATACATCTCGAACTTGTAGTGCCTTGATCAAGTGCCATTATATATTTAGCCATTTTAGCAAAACTCCTTTTTATAATTATTCTTTTTTAATTATCACCAACAAAACCTATATTTATGTGTGTCATTAAACGGTTAAACCGTTTACAACTTGACATACAAAAAACCACGTAAAAAATAAAGTATAACACTTTATAATAACGCGGCTCATATTCTCTGCCATTTATTTTATACTATTGTTTAGAGTATATCTTATATTTCGACCTTTTGCAACAAAACTTATAAAATTCACAATTTAGATTTGTTCTTAAGCTTAATTTTCTTTTATTTGTGCTCTTCTTAAACCATTTCAAAATTTTCATTGCATTTCAACTTCTCGTTAAGTAATTATTGATGCATTAATTTTATGTACTAATTATTATAATTTATATGGGCATAATAATAAAAGTAATTATCTTTGTAAATAATTACTTTTAATTTTGACAACTATTGAGTTTCATATAGTAATGGAGGTTTTATTGAATGAAAAAGAAAAGATGGTTTGAGATTTTTTCAGTAATTGTCTTGATTGTTATAATATACAGTTTTATTATGATTAGAAATTTAAATGCAACACGATATGGCAATGTTGATACAATATTTTGAATTATGTCAAAAATAGAAATTCTATTTAATCCAACCTCGTTTAAGAATAAAACAGTCTATGAAATACGTGTAGCCTTACATCGGTTAACTACAATATATAGCTCTAAACCTATATCCTTTTCTAATATAAAAATGTGAATGTAAAAACTGCTACAAATCAAGTACCGATTAGAATATACACTCCTAACAATAGCATTAATTTACCTTTAATAATTTACTCACATGGCGGTAGTTGGATAAGCGGTTATATTGATGAATATGACAATATCTGTAGGAAACTTTCAAAAAACAAAGGCTATAATTGTATCTGTTAATTATTGTCTTGCACCAGAAAATCCTTTTCCAGCTGGTCTTAATGATGTGTATAGCGTACTTTTATGGGTTTATAAAAATGCTAAAAGTATCCATGGTAACTCCGCTCAAATATGTGTTGCCGGAGATAGTGCTGGTGCTAACTTATCTGCTGTAATTTCACAAATGACACGTGATAAAGTTAGTCCTCATATAATTTCTCAAGTATTAATCTATCCATCTACAAGCATATATGAGTTAAATACTAACTCTTAGGCTTATTTTGGTATGGAATATAATCTAACAAAGGAAAATTCTAACATGTTTATATCTTTATATATCTAAAATTAGAAGATAGAAAAAATGAATATGCATCTCCACTTTTAACAAAAGATTTTAAGAATCTACCTAATACGTTAATAATTACAGCACAATTTGATCCATTAAGAGATGAAGGTGAATCTTATGGGTATAAATTAAAACAAGCTGGTGCAAATGTAAGATGTACTAGATACAATGGTGTTACAGATGGCTTCGTTTCTATGGATAGAATTACGAAAAAATCAGATATGGCTATTAATGAAATTTCCACATATCTACGAGGACAGTTTAATGAAAATAGAAATAAAATTTCAACTTTAAAATAAGATTTAAGCTCTCAAGCCTTGTAATATCTATGAATTCTAAATTCATAAAATTTACCCTATATCTTGAGCTATAATTTATAAAAAAGTGGGTAAACTACATAATGCATTGGATTTTCCAGTGTAATCATATATATAGAGAGGAGATTTTTTATGAAAAACAATAATTTACAAGAAACGAAAAAAGCTAATTCTCAGTCAGCATCAAATGAGGGATCAGAAAAATCTTCGAATTCTAGTATGTCTAACAGCACAAACGATTCTAATTTACAAGAGACTGTACAGTTAAATAGTCAATCTGCAGCAAATAAAGGTCAAAGCGGAATTTCTGGCAATAGTGCTTCTAGCATGTCAAATATGTCCAGTGGTGCTACTCCTGAAGAAACAAAACAATTAAATAGTCAATCTTCATCAAACAAAGGAACAAATGGTTCTTCAAATTACGGTATGTCTGGCATGTCAAATTTATCAAATATGGCAAGCAGCGATAACGCTTCAGTTTTAGAAGAAACGAAAAAATTAAATGCTCAATCAGTTCAAAATAAAAGTCAAAATGATTCTTCAAACTTAGATATGACAAACATGTCTAGTAGTGATAGCGCTCAAAGCATAGAAGAAACAAAAAAATTAAATGCTCAATCAGTTGCAAATAAAGGTACTTTCAAATAATATAAATTATAAAAGCTTTAAGGGAAGTCATTCATAAAATGACTCCCCTTATTTCGTCTATATAAATGCCTTCAATAATGCAGATTATATTAACCTAATTTAATTAATTATTTAATTTAGGATGATATAACAAAAATAGAATGTATTTCTTATTTAGTGATTATTCTTCTATATAAGTTATATTACCATCAAAAATATAAGCTAAAGAGGTTTTTGTGCCTTCTAATGCATACATCATTTTTTCAATTACAATCTGCTCTTCCTTGTTAGTAGTTATAGATAGTTTATCTATTTCGTTAACTTCAGACTTTAACCCAAATTCATATATAAAATCATTTATTAACCTTACCCATTCAGATATATCATTAGATCCTAAAGTTTCTTTCTTGGCAAAATCTTTAAATGCTCTATCTAATTGTTTTCTTGAATATCTCAATACATTACCCATTCTTATTACTCCTTTTTCTAACTTTATTTCTAAAACTTAAAGTAACTATCCAATAAATTATATGAAAATAAATACATAGAAGGATGAATTTTTATTTTCATCCTTCTATGTATTTATTAACTTATGTTTTATTAACTTATATTTTATTATTCTGTAACTTCAGGTTCAGCAGCAACTTCTTCATTAACAACTTGTGCAGCTGGTGCTGCCTCTACTTCTTGTTCTTTAATTAGTGATATAGATGCATAAACTTGATCATCTTCATCAGTAACTTTTATATCCTTATCTAAATTAAAATCTTTTGCTGTAATTGTATCTCCGAATGATTTGTTTGATACATCAATGCTTAATGAATCAGGCATTATAATCATCTTACCAAAAACATCTATTTCAGCCTTTTGAATTTGTAACTGAAGTCCTTTAGAAATTAAACCTTCTTCACCCCTGAAAGCGATATGTAATTGCAATTTAATTTCATGATCCTTAGCAACAAGCTGTACATCTATATGATTGATTTTAGCTGTTACGGGATGTCTTTGAATTTCTTTTATAAATCCAAATTTTTTATCATCTTTATATTGTAGCCATACTTTTGCATTAGAACCATGTTTCATAAGTATCTTTTTTAAGGGAACTAATTCAAACTTCACAGAAGTTGCTTCCTTAGCGTTATCTCCATAAATTACACCTGCAATAAAACCATCTTCTCTAAATCTCTTTTTTGTTGCAGTTCTTTCTAATGCATTCAAAATTATTTCTTCCATAATAACTCGCTCCTCTTGGCTTATTAAGCCTTTGTGTTTATTATTTTATATACATATGTTACTAATAATAATCTCCAGTGAAAATTGTGCTGAACTTTAAAATGATGTAATTTCTAACTATTAGTACCTGGAAATTTAATACATATATTATAAACATATTAAAAGACAACATAGAATACTCTGCTGTCTTTCTTGTCTTCGTAAATGCATTTGTTGAATTTCCACATTATATCTATCATTTATACAAATAAATAAAAAAAACAGCATCATTACCTAAAAGATAACATTAGTAATTAAAACATATCTATATTATAACACATTGTAGAACATATAAGCAAACTGAAGTTGTCATCTTTTTGCAGATATAAGTAGTGATAATCTACGTATCTTTTCAAAATTATTTTTATGATTACAGATAAATTCTACATATAATGAATACACTAATTCATAATGACTTAGCATGCATTATAATATTACTATTTTTATTTATACATTGAATCCTCTCCTGTGGAGATGCAACAGCTCTGAAAGAGATGAATCACCTCCTCTAGGTCGCTGCAACGACTTCAGCAGGGAATTTATCCCTTTGTAATTCTCTGGAATAGATAATAATTCTCAATTGTTATCCTCACACTTGTATAAGTAGGAGATTTTCCTTCTGAAATGTCGTTAAACTATTAGATATAGTTATTAATAAAGTGTTTTAAGAATGCTATAATCATATAAGTTATCTATTTGAAAGTTAAACTACCTAATAATAGGATAAAAGTTTACTAAAATAACAACAATAA
This sequence comes from Clostridium psychrophilum, assembly GCF_018861705.1. Lineage (GTDB taxonomy): Bacteria > Bacillota > Clostridia > Clostridiales > Clostridiaceae > Clostridium_AD > Clostridium_AD psychrophilum. The sequence goes on from NZ_JAHLEC010000018.1 coordinate 29,417, forward strand.
TATTATTGTTATTTTAGTTATTTGTTTATCAATAACTATATGTTTATTGATTACTGATATAATTGTATAGATAAACATTAATTGGAGGGATCAGATTGATTCATTATAAAAAAATACCATTTATAGAACTTATACCTATCATCATAATAACTTTTTTTCTTTTTAGAATAGTAAATAATATTGAAAATATAGGCTCAATGTTTCATAAAATATTTTCTTTACTTAGTTATTTTATTTGGGGATTTGTTATAGCCTATTTGCTTAATCCACTTATGGTATACATTGAAAAGAAAACAAAGCTGAAAAGAATTTATAGTATAAGCATTATTTACACATTATTTGTAGGTATAATAATCTTAATAATTACTTTAGTCACTCCTAATGTTATAAAAAGTGTTGCTGATTTATTTAGCAATCTTCCTCAGTTCGCACAAAAGTCATATAACTGGTCTACAGATTTTTTATCTAAAAATGATTTACTAAATAAATATGACCTTTCATCCTACTTGGATAACTACCTTAATACTTTCAATAAAGATATATCTATATATCTTACCCCAGGACTACAAATTATCATTAATAACTTAATGGGTTTAAGTTCTTTCTTTATGAAGTTAATGTCCGGTATTGTAATTTCATTTTACTTTTTACTTGACAAAGAGTCAATTATTCATAACCTTGAGAGACTTATTTATTCTGTTTTGAGCGAAAACATTACTCTTAAAATAATAAATTTTTTAAAAACAGTCAATATTACTTTTAAAAAATATTTTGTTGGAAAAATAATTGACTCTATTATTTTTGGAGTTATTACTTTAATAGGGTTTATAATATTAAAAATACCTTATGCCTTACCTTTTAGTTTATTTATAGGTGTAACAAACATGATTCCATACTTTGGAAATATTATGGGAATGGTTCCTGCAGTCATAATAACCCTATTCTTTAATCCCATGAAATCTGTAGAATTAGTGTTATTTATTGTAACCTTAAGCAATATTGATGGATGGTTCATATCCCCAAAAATTATTGGAGATAAAGTAGGTCTCAGTCCCCTGCTCATAATTCTCGGAATTGTTCTCGGAGGTGGACTTTTCGGTATCGTGGGAATGCTACTTGGGGTTCCTGCTATTGCTTTAATAAATACCTTGCTTGAAGAATTTATCGATAAACAGATTAAAAACAAGCAAATTGAATGATCCTCGCAAAATACTTTACCACATTTTGCGAGTGCTCCCACCTAATTTATTTAATAGTTTATTGTTTACATGAATTCTTTCTGGTTTTTGATTTAAACATAAAACAAAGTGCAAACGATGCTAATGCAATTATAATAAACACTGTAAATACTTGATGAAGCCCTGAAATCAAAGATAGCTTTATTTGGACCAAACTTACACCACTACTTAATGTCTGCGTAGAATACAAATTATTTGGCTTTATGCCTTTCACTCCAATATTATTAAAATATTTAACTATATTTGTATTCAATATACTTCCAAAAATACTTACTGCTATAGTTTGTCCAAGTGTTCTTACTAAAGAATTAGTTGCTGTAGCTGCCCCTCTTTTATTATATCCAACAGACTCTTGTACCACTATTGTCAATGTAGTAAACGCTCCACCAAATCCAAATCCCATGATAAAGCCATACCCTACAACTAATGCTAATGGAGATCTAATACCTAAAGTAAATAAAAACATACAGCTTATTAGCAAAATCAAGGTAGACGTAGCAATCACTCTTTTTTCACCAAATTTAGGAATAGCTTTAGACAACGCTATTGAAGATAATAACCATGAAATAGACATAGGTGCCATAACTAATCCAGAAACTGTTGCCCCAAATCCTAAAATGTTTTGTATGTATAATGGTATATAAACATCTATACCTATTAAAATTCCAGATGCTAAAAAGCTTATACCATTCACAATATTGCTAGTTTTCGTAAAAATGTCAAAAGGTATAATGGGTTCTTCTGCTTTTTTTTCTACATAATAAAATAAAAGTAATATGATTATTGTAACTGGAAGCGTTATCGCAATTACATTTTTTCCAATAGGTAAACAACCTAACAAAAATGTTATAATTGCTGCTGAGAATAATAATGTTCCTAAATAATCAATCTTATGTGTTTTTCTATCGAAAGTTTCAATTAGATTCATTTGTATAAGTATTATAGATATTATTCCGAAAGGAAGATTTATAAAAAATATCCAATTCCATGAAATATTTTCAATTAGAAATCCACCTAGGAATGGTCCAGCTAAACTTGCTATTCCCCATACTGTACTTAAATATCCTTGGATTTTAGGTCTTTCGCCTACTGTAAAAACATCACCTACTACAGTATACGTAAGCGTAAATATTGCTCCTGCCCCCATTCCCTGAAGTGCTCGAAAGCCTATCAGTTGATACATGCTTTGTGATAATCCGCAAAGACAGCTTCCAACTAAAAAAATTATTATTCCTATAGTAAGGATGTTTTTTCTTCCATATAAATCAGATAATTTTCCATATATTGGTGTCGAAATGGCTGATGTTAATAAATATGCCGAGAAAACCCAACTTATAAGTTCAAATCCATTTAATTCTTTAACAATGGTTGGTATTGCAGTAGTTACAACCGTTCCCTCTACCGCTGCAAGGAACATTGCCACCATTAATGCAATTACTATACCTTTCTTTTTTGATTTCATCCTTTGTGTCACTTCCCTTAATATGATAATTGTCCTAAATATTCGACCTTAGCTACGAATAAAGGACAAATACCATTTTACCATCAATACTCAATCATTTGTACACAAATTGAATACTTTTATTTTTAAAATGTGAAATGCTCATATTATTCTTCCTTTAACAATGAATATAAAAATAGGAACCAGACTGAATTCTGATTCCTATTTATAAATATTCTTATTTTATATTATTTAAATGTTCTTTTTATTTAAGCATTTTCTTTCTTAAAATATCAACTTTTTTGTCATCCTTATTATTTTGAAGCATCATGAACAGATAAATTGGAATACCTAATAACATAAGTATAAAACCATACATTACAACCTCTGCACCCGTTCCATAAATTGCATATATTGTATATCCAAAAGCAAGCAATGCTACGAATGAATTTTTTAAGAAATTCCATATATTAAAATCTAAAGAATGTTTCTTTAAAAGCACTATATCTGCAGCTGCTGAAAAAGCATAAGCAGGTAAAAAAGCTAATGTAGCAAGTAATAGCATAAAGTTAAATGCTGCATTTAATGAACTTACATAATTTAATATAAGAAGAATATTAGCTGCAACACCACTTATTACAAGTGATGCAACTGGAGTCTTATATCTGGGATGTATTTTCCCAAATATTTGTGGAAATAACTTATCTTGAGCCGCTCCATATGAGCTTCTAGCAGTTGTTAATATCCATCCTGCTGTAGCTCCAAGTGTTGATATTATAGCACCAATTGCTATGAAATTTCCACCCCAGGTTCCACCAGTTGCCGCATTAATTATGTCAGCAAGTGGAGCTTTTGAATTAGCTAATGTAGCCTGATCTAGAACACCCATAGCAACTATTGAAACAACTAGATATATAACAGCTGAAATTAAAGTACCATATATTGTACTTTTTCTAATATTTACTCTAGGGTTTTTAATTTCTCCAGCAGGCACTGTTGCACTCTCAATTCCTACAAAAGCCCAAAGAGCAATAGCAATTGCTGCGGGTAGCGTATTCATCCCTGAAACCTTTGTGCTAGATACTGTATTAAGCATCGCAGGATTAAAATGCATAGCTGCAATTACTACAAATACCACTAAAGCGCCTACTTTTAACACCGTTGTTATAATTGTAATTATGCCTGCTCCTTTTACACCAAGAATATTTATAATGGTAAAAAGCCACAATACTCCCGAAGTAATTAAAAATGCTAACATTGGAGTAGCTGTGCCAGGAAAGAAATATGTGAAATAGAGCATAAATGCAGTTATAATAGCTGCATTTCCAACCCAAGCGCCTACCCAATAAGTCCATGCAATCAAAAATCCTGCAAAATCACCAAAAGCAGCTCTAGTATACACGATAGGTCCACCTGTTCTTGGCATCGCTGTACCAAGACTTGCAAAGCTTAACGCGATTAAAAGTGACCCAATAGCCGTGATTACCCAGGCAATTATAGCTGTTTTAGGGTTTGATGCTGAAGCTAATGATGCAGCAGAAGTGAAAATTCCTGAGCCAATACAGTTGCCTACTACTATAGCAGTCGCTGCGGCAAGTCCAAGCTCTCTCTTAAGCTTAACACTACCAAAATCATTAGTTTTATCGACTTTACTCATAAGTACCCTCCTTTCTTGCTTCAAATAAATTATTTTATTCTGTCGTTAAAATAGATTGTCACCTAAAATATTTTCAAACTGTAATCAGTCAAATTTACTCTTTGATTTAACACTATATGATAATCACATTATTATTAACAAATTATTATTAACAAATTATTAAATTAAGTGATTAAATATAATTCAACCATGAATATAGTTATAAATATATCATATAATCACTGTAAAAAGGATACTATTATTCGAATATATGTTTTTCTTACAAAATGATTACATGCCTACACCTTAGTTCCTTAAAGATAAATACATGTGGATTCAAACATCATATTCATTTATATTTTATACTAAATTGGCTAAACTATGTACAATATATATAAATGTAACCCTATTAATAAAAACAGAATACTTAATAATATTTATTAACATTCCAATAAACATAAAGACACAGTAGAAAATACACTACTGTGCCTTTATGTTTATATTTTTTTTGTAGTATCTTCCCACTCAAGCCTTAATATTCCATATAAATACATGTCGTATCTTTTACCATCTCTATGGATAAATTCTCTATAAGTACCTTCTCTTTTAAATCCTAATTTTTCATATAACTTTATTGCAGGTTCATTATATTCAAGCACAGTTAAATATATTCTATGTAAATTTAGTTCTTCAAATCCAAACTCCATAGTTAATTTAAGAGCCTCCTTTCCATATCCACATCCCCTATGCTTTTCTTCTCCAATTCCTATATATATTAATGATGTTCCATTATTCCAAGATATATTTTCAAATCCTGTAACACCAATAATTTCTTGCTGTCCAATCTTTCTCACACCAAAGATGTAATCTGTATTGCATTTTCGAACATCACTAATTGTTTCCAGAACTTCCTCAAAAGTTTTAGGAATCGCACTTACCGTATCATAATTACGCATAAAAGAGACATCATTGTGCCATTCTTGAATCGACAAAACATCTTCTTCATTAATAGATGTAAGTTTTATTTCCTTACCTATCAAAAGATTTTTCATTATATCACCCTTCCTCAGTTTTAATTATAATTTGAAAATAAGATACATTCAAGTAAACAGACTAGCTAAAAGCTAGTCTGTTTACTTGTTATTCGATAATTAAATCATCATTTCTAGGCATTGCAAAAACTAAAAGTATACTTTTTTTCTAATTTAAAAGGATGATAAGATAATTTTGATTTTCTGAGACCAGCAATTCCAAGGTCTTGTTCCCTATTAATTATTTTAACATCATTAAAGTTCCTATCAACAAAAGCTTTATTAATAAAGCTATATACTCCACTATAATTCACATCTGCTTTTTCTATATGAATTACCGCCAAGTCATCATTTAGTTTTTCTCCTAAGCTAAATGCTACTATTTTATCGTCTACATAAACTGCTACTCCTTTAGTATTTATAATCTTCATATTATTAAGGATATCTTTTATTCCCTGCAATTCACATTTAAGCATATAATCATCATTATTTGCCTCATACCATTTTTCTGCAGCTACTATTACGTCCTTTATTACCTCTGCATCTTCAATATCTTTAACTTCATAATCATAATTCTTTACGAATGAATTATAATGATTCTTTTTCCCATGAAGTTTTTTACCCGATAACTTTATAAGTTTTTCTGCTTCATATAAATAATCAAAATTATCTCTATCTTCTTCTATACAAATATCTTTTATGTCATCATAGATATTCCTTATTTCTTCCATGAATTCTTCCTCAAGATCTTTAAACAAGTATTCCATCTCGTTTTCAGTTTTGTAAACCATAAGCGTATCTATTATTTCTTTAAGATTTTCACTACTGTATCCCAATGGTTGCATGAAATAGTATCTTCCTTCAAAGTCTTTTTTCTTAATTATTAACGCATCTTTATAAATTGTAAAACAAACATCACAAGCTTCTCTCCATATATACAAAGTAGTAAATGAATATTCACAACTTAAAAAATTATATGGATATATAAATTTCTCGAATATATTCTTATCCTCAATAGCAAGTCTTTTAAAAACCATAATCTCAACCTTTCTCTTTAAAGATATATCATTATCTTTTTATACTCATTCTTTACTTTAGTCTGTTAACTCATTCTTTATTTTAGTCTGTTAACTCATTTTTTGCAAGTAGATACTTTTTTGAACTATAGTTACCAAAGCGATACCTCTAATATTACATTATTTAGTAATATAACCATCATAATTTCAATTATATTGTTATAAAAATAGCATTAGATTTAAACTTATACATACTTTTAATATTTTATGTATTTTAAATTTTATTATTCATGATTGACATTTTAATTGATTTTATTATTGGACCTAGTTTTAATAATGCCTTAATGTAAGATATTATATAGTTATTAAAAGCACAAAATACACGTTATTTAAATATTTTTCGTTTTATGATATAATTATTTAGGTTATATCTTAAGGAGTGTGAAAATATTATGGACCCCGAAGGTACATGGCAAATTATATGTTTAGTGATTTTATTATTTTTTTCGGCTTTTTTCTCTGCTTCTGAAACCGCTTTGATGACTTTAAGTAAAATTAGATTAAGGCACATGGTAGAAGCTGAAATTAAAGGGGCTGCACTTATTGATAAATTGCTTAAAAATCCAAGTAAACTCTTAGGTGGTATTTTAGTAGGCAATAATGTTGCAAATATTGGTGCTTCTGCACTAGCAACTTCCTTGGCTATAAAATATTTAGGAGATTCTGGTGTAGCTATTGCCACAGCTTTAATGACAATTCTTGTATTGATTTTTGCAGAGGTAACACCTAAGTCTCTAGCTGCACAAAATTCTGAAAAAATCGCCTTAAAAGTTGCTCGGCCATTAAATCTAATTACTTTTATTTTAAATCCTCTTATTACAGTATTAATATATATAACAAACTCAATTATAAAAATACTTGGTGGAGAAGTAGATAAAGTAAAACCATTTATTACTGAAGAAGAGTTGAAAACTATGGTTAATGTAAGTCACGAAGAAGGAGTACTCGAAGTTGAAGAAAAAAAAATGATTTATAATGTATTCGATTTTGGCGATTCGCAAGCAAAAGACGTTATGACTCCAAGAACTGATATGATTGTAGCTAACTCAAACTCAACCTATGATGAACTTATAAAAATTTTCAGGGAAGAGCAATTCTCAAGACTTCCTATATATAAAGATACTGTTGATAACATTATTGGAATTTTATATATTAAAGACTTAATTTTCTTTGAAGGTACAAAAGATGAATTTAATATAGTAAAACATATGCGTGTCCCTTACTTTACCTACGAATTTAAAAGCACTGTTGATTTATTTGCTGATATGCGTTTAAAACGAGTACCTATAGCTATTCTGCTTGATGAATATGGCGGGACTTCTGGAATTGTTACAATCGAAGACTTAGTTGAAGAAATTGTCGGGGATATCGATGACGAATATGATGATGATACAGATAAAATTCAAGTTATTAAAGAGGATGAATATATTGTTGATGGTGATACAAAAATAAATATGGTTAATGAAATGATAGGCCTACATATTGAATCAGAGGATTTTGATTCTATAGGTGGATTCGTTACAGGGATTCTTGGACGACTTCCCAAAACAGGTGAAACAATAAATTATAATAATACAAAGTTTATTATACTAAGCACCATTAAAAACCGTATAATAAAATTAAAAATCATAACTTAACATGAACAATAAAAAAACTCGAAATTGATTATTATAACCAATTTCGAGTTTTTTTTATTATTGTAATATCTTGAGTTAAATCATCTCTTGGGTCGCTGTAATTTACGACAAAATTTTTCTAGGAATTTTACATTTAATTCTCTTTTCTATCGCATCTAAAAGATATTTATCTTTTGGAGCTGAAAATAAGTATGTATACCCTTCTTCTCCAGCTCTTCCAGTTCTTCCAATTCGATGTATATATGAATCAGCACTTTCAGGCATATCATAGTTATAAACATGACTAACTCCATTTATGTCAAGCCCTCTGGATGCTACATCTGTGGCAATCAAATACTGAATATCACAGTGTTTAAACTCCTTCATTATTCTTTCTCTTTTGGATTGGGATATATCAGAATGTAGCTTTTTACAATTATAGCCTTTTTTATAAAGAGCTACCTCAAGATCATCACATCTTCTTTTTGTTCTACAAAAAATTATGGCCATAAACGGATTGTCTTCATCCATTACCTTACATAGTGCTTCCTGCTTTTTTCTATCTGTGGTTTCTATTAAAAACTGTTTTATGTTTTTAAGTGTTGTCTCTTCTTTTTTTATAATTACTTCTGTAGGATTATTCATATACTTGTATGCCATTTTTTTTACGTCTGGACTCATCGTTGCGGAGAAACATAACGTTTGCCTGTTTTTAGGTGTTGTTTCTAAAATATCCTCAATATCATTTTTAAATCCCATTAAAAGCATCTGATCTGCCTCATCTAATACCAATGTCTTAAGCTTATCAAGTTTCACTGTGCCACGTCTAAGATGGTCTAATAATCTTCCTGGGGTTGCTATAACAAGGTGGATGTTACCCTTTAGTTTTTTAAGTTGTGCTCCTATATCCTTGCCACCATAAGCTGCCAGTATATTTAGATTTTTAACTCCTGCAATTTTCTTAGCTTCATCAGTTATTTGTATAGCAAGTTCTCTTGTAGGTGTAACTACTAAACCCTGAATTGTATCTATGTCAGATGACATGTTATCAAACATTGGTAGCAAAAATGCGAGTGTTTTTCCAGTCCCTGTTTGTGCCTCCGCTATAACATCACTACCATCCTTTATTAGTTGAATACTTTGCTCTTGAATCGGAGTTGGTTCAGTTATTCCTTCAATTTTAATAATACTTAAAATATCTTCATTAAGCCCTAGTTCTTTAAATTTCATCATTTTCATTTACCCTTCTATTTAAATATATTTTTATTTTTTTATACATCACATTTAATGTTTAGACATTTGTTATAATAAGATAGTTTTATAGTGTTCATTTCATTTAAAGTTTTTCTTTTTTAATCACCTTATTTTCCCTTTCTTTATGTATAATAACATTTATAGAACCATTAAGTAATGAACTATTGTGTTGCATTGCCAGAGCATTTATTATAGCTGAACAACTGATAAATAATAAACCAGCTTGTGGTGCTATCATTGTAAAGTCGACAAGTCCATGTCCAATAATTACGGCTTGGATGCCTGCCAGCATTGGAGCCAATTTACACTTTTGTATATAAAGCACTTTTAGATTTCGGAACAAATTAATTTTCAAATAAAAATATATTGAAATCCCTACTGCACCAAGTGTAGTCATAAAAGTAATCCATATATTATGACCATGATACATAGTTGTATAATAATATCCCTTCATAAACTTGGCCCCATGCTCAGGTATTCCCATAAGTCCCCACCCGACAATAGGCTTTATTTTTATCATTTTTAAACATCCATTCCATATTCCAACACGACTATTAAATGAGTCATCAAAATTATGACCAGTTATATTTTTTAAAATCTGCGCTGGCATAAAAGTAATCGCAGCTGTAAGTATAAATATTGTTATAAATAGCCACATATCTTTTTTACTACCTTTAAACAAATAAAAGATAAAAAGTCCAAATAATAGTCCTATAAAAGCACCACGCGACCCCGTTAAAAACAATGCAATGACAAACAAAAGCGTTGATATTTGATAAAATACTTTTGTAGTTTTGGATGTAGTACTACAAAAATAAAAACCTACTAAAATCATTATAGCAAACCAATTACCTGCTACATTAGGATTGTCAAATGTGCTATAAATTCTATCATTAAATACTGGCTGACCTGTAAATTTCAGAAACGTAGCCCAAATGTTATAATTAAAATATACCTGCATAACCTTCTCCATTATTCCAAAAACTGCTGAGAACAATGAAAAATAAATCAAATACCTATACATTTTTTCTACCTTATTTTCATTTTCACAATAGTTTTGTATAAAAATTCCAACACATAGATACATAAATATAACAAAAGATGTAATAGTTGATATAAAACTATAATTTATAACTCCAACAACTAATGACCATATAAAAAGCAACCCAAGTCCTATATTCCAATGATTTTTATATATATTTATATTTTTAAATAATACCATATATGTCATATATATTACTGGTATAACCGCCGTATAGGGCGAAATAACTGTTAATAAAACTATAATCCCCATAATAAACCTCCTGTGACTATAGTCACATAAATAATAATAGATAAGTCTAGGTCAAACTTCAATTAAAAATTCAATTGTTAACAGTTTGTCTTTATTTTTTACAATTTATATCAACTAACACTTGAGTTATTATTTATTAAATTATCCCCTGGGTCGCTGCAATATTAACAACTTTATGTTGATAAATATGCACGCAGTGTACTAATCCTATTATAATTAATACTACCTTTCACTAAAAATATTATATGCCATATGTATACTGTTTTATAATGTGTCAATAATTTTAATGTGTGATTCTAGTGAAAGGGGCATATTAATGAAAAATAATATTAACTTAATTAGTGATGAAACTCTAGTTAAAGGATATATAGAAAGAGGTAAGGGGCTTTTTAATAATGGTGAAATTGATAAGGCATTCAAAAATTTTAACAAAGCAATTTTCCTTAATAACAAATATGCGGATGCTTATTTCGTAAAAGCTCAAGCTCATATTGAAATATATGAAGCTTTTGAAGCAGAAGAATGTATAATGAAATATTTAAAACTAGTTCCGGATGATCCATTAGGTTACTGGAAACTCATTGATATAAACGATTTAACTGGAGATTTTGATAAATGCATTTACTATTGTGAAAAGCTTATTCAAACAGATGACAAAAATGCAAACATGTATTTTAAAAAAGCACAATTCTTGGCTATCATCAACAATTTTAAAGAAGCATTAGAATGCTTTAATATTTGTTTAACATTAAGTCCTTGTTTTTATGATGCTTTATGTGGTAAAGCTAAAGTTCTTTTCTCATTACATAATAGAAACACAGCTATTGATGTATACAGTGATGCAATTGAATTAGATAATACTAAAAGTATTGCTTATTTGGGGATGTCTGAAGTACATTTATCTCTAGGCAATAACTTAATTGCCTTAGAGTTTGCAAAAAAAGCATACGAAATAGAGCCTTCAAATGAATGGTATAAATGTCACTATAAAATACTAAAAGATATGAATACGGATATGTAAATAATAAAAAACTTTCACATAAAAAGTGAAAGTTTTTTATTATTTAATTTCTAACCTTTTACCATTTTTACTCCTTAATTTCAAACAACCCAAATATGTCTTCCTCACTTAAAGATGCAAAACCTTTCCCCCCTGATAGCTCATCACCCATAAGCTCTGATACAAGCTTTTTTTTCTCTTCCTGAAGTGACAATATTTTTTCTTCTATTGTACCCTTAGCTATTATTTTTATAACACTAACCACATTCTTTTGACCTATCCTATGTGCTCTATCTGTTGCTTGTTCCTCTACTGCCGGGTTCCACCAAGGATCAAAGTGAATTACTACATCTGCAGACGTTAAATTTAATCCTGTCCCTCCAGCCTTTAAACTTATTAAAAATACAGAATTATCGCCCTTATTAAAATCTTTTACTAAATCCATTCTCTTTTCTGAGGCTACACATCCATCTAGATAACTAAAAGATATCCCCTCAACTTTAAATCTCTTTTGTATATTTTTAAGAACAGATGTAAATTGAGAGAAAACTAATACTCTGTGTCCCTCATCTATACTCTTATGAAGATGTTCAACTAAAGCTTCTATTTTTGCACTACCACCACTATATCCACTCATTAGCACTGTTGGATCCAAACATAATTGCCTTAACTTTGTAATATATGAGAGTATCTCTATCTTACTATTCTTAAATTCATCATTTTTCACCTTATTTTCAATAAGCTCCATAGCATGGTTTGCATAAATTTTGTAAACTTTCTTTTGCTCATGATCTAAACTTACCAAAAGTGTTTTTTCTATTTTATCAGGTAATTCTTTTAGAACATCCTTTTTTCTTCTTCGTAATATAAACGGTTTTATAAGCCTATTTAAGTCTTCTAATATTTCAGGAGTCTCCTTAAGTTTTTTATAATATCTTACACTAAATATTTTTTCATCATATAAGTACCCCGGCATTATAAAATCAAAAATAGACCACAAATCCATAAGAGAATTTTCTATCGGTGTACCCGATAGTGCAAATCTTGTCTTTGACTTTATCTCCTTAACAGCTATTGCATTTTGAGATTTTGGATTTTTAATGTTTTGAGCTTCATCCAATATACAATAATCAAACTCTAATTTGTTATAACTTTCACTGTCCCTCTTTAACAAGTTATATGTAGTTATAATAACATCATAATTTTTTATGTTGCTAATAATTTCTTTTCTTGAATTCTTAGGTCCATTCCCTGCAACTACACTTAAACTAGGTGCGAACTTTTCAAATTCACTTATCCAGTTATAAATTAGAGAAGTAGGTGCTACAATCAAAGTTTTACTTCCAATTCCATCCAATATAAAAGCAATAGCTTGTATTGTTTTACCAAGGCCCATTTCATCTCCTAAAATTCCTCCAAAACCCAAATAGTCCAATGTTTTAAACCAATTATATCCAACCTTTTGATACTCTCTTAACTTACCATTTAGACCTACTGGAACTTTAAAATTTAGTTTTTCAATGTTTTTAAGCTTATCTCTTACTTGATTAAGCTCTTTTTTGCCTTTTATATATCTTATCTTATTTTCATCTAGATAACTATCTAAGAAAATGCCTTTACTTCTAGATATTTCAATATGATTATTATCACTACCATTGGGGGCCATAATATCAATTAACTTTAAAAATTTATTAAGCTCTAGCTCCTCCAAATCAAGATATTCGCCATTTTGAAGTTTATAGTATTTAAGATTGTTTCTAAATGCCCTTAATATATTTGTTGTTTCACTAGGATCAATGTCTCCTACTTTAAAATTCATTTCAAAGTAATTATATTTTCCACTTTTAATATCCCCACTAATACCCTTAGTACCTAGCGATTTTATTCCTTTAAAGTTCTCTGAATAATATACTTCTCCAATTTTTTGAAGTTTTCCTATATCATTTTTAAAAAATTTAAATATATAGTCTTCGCCTCGTGTAAAATAAAACTTATTCTTGATTTCCTGAAATCCTAAAGTCTTTAGGCTTGTAATAACAGAATCTTCTTTTTTAGAATCTCTATATATAATTTTTTCAGTACAATCCTCAAATATATTAAATTCATAAGTACCATATTTTACCTTTAATGTTAAATCTATAATTTTACCTTGTTGATTAAAGTAAAAATTGAATTGGCTTTTAACCATTATAACTTTACCTTTTATAGCCTTAGACAAAACAACACTAGGCGATAGGATGTTAAGCTCTGGGATAAGCCTTCTCAATATAGTCTCCTCATCAAGACTTGCCATAGTTACTACCTTTGCTTCATTAAAAATTTGAAGATATGGGCTTATTTTATAACAAAACTCATAATTTGGAAGATAAATAGTGCTTCCATATAATAAAACATCATTCTTCTCACCTAAAGAAATCGGCATTCCGTTAATCGCTTTGAGAATATAATTATCCTTTATAATTTTCAAATCAAAATCTATTACTGGAGCCTCATATAAAATTTCTGTATCCACAGGTCTGTAAAAAAAACCTTCATTCAAAAATACCCTATGCTTAGTTATGATATCAAAAAATTCTCTAGTCAAATATTTAGGAATATTAACATACTTGCCATCAACATAACGGTCCTTACTTTTATTAAAGTTTCCTTGATTTCCCTCCATTGTCTTTAACATTTCAATAAAATCAATAAGTCTTTTATCCTTTATATCTAATCTTTGATTTTCAGAATTAAAAGTAAAGTTTTTGCTATAATTTATAGGAAATTTATTATAATATGCTAATAAAAAATGGTTTATATCCTTTAAAATGTAAAGATTACTTGAAGTCATGGAACTCAGACCTATTTTAAACTCAGCTGTAAGGTTATTAGTCCATTGATTTTTATTTATATAAACATCTATTTTAGTTTCATTCTTATCTTTTTCATCGCCTAAAAGCAGAGATAATATATTGCTATTATTTTGAACTACCCCTATTTCATCATTATCTTCATTTAAAAGAGGGTTCTTGGCTAAATCTCCTAATGCTTTATAAAATGTTGCAACTAAATGCTTACAGCAATAATTTTCTTTTTTAAATTCATTATTTTCAAAATCAGGACAACTACAGAATGTAGAAAAGATACTCTTTTGTTCCGCATCCATCTCAATTTTCGTATGATATTCATTAAAAAGCTTCTCAGAAATAACATTACCATCTATACAGATTAATTTATCTTCATTTGTAATATCTATGGAAGAAACCAAATCATTATTAAGAACCCTTTGTCCTCTCACATGATTTTTACCACTTGTTCCTTCATTTAATATTTGTAACAACATATCTTCTTTAAACATATTTTCTCCCTAGTCTTTAAGTTTTATAATCCTCTAATTATAACATAAACTCAAAAAGAACATAAAGCTTAAGGCTTATGTTCTTTTCTTAAGGTGTATTAAATTATGCCTACTAATAATTGACCTAAAGTCTTAACAAAATTTAAATCTTCAAATTTAAATTCTTTAACTTTAATTGGAACCGTTAGATAAAGTACCCCTTTAACAACTCCAGATTTAATTATAGGAACTACTAAAGCAGAGTTCCAATTTGGCATTCCTGTTACTAAATCATAATCTATTATACTATCCCAATCTATTGTACAAATACCTTGCTTATCTGTAATTACATTTTCTATTATACCTTCACTAAATCCTACAACTTTAGCCCAATCCTCCTTTAAGTTTCTTCTCCCAAATTTTTGCGTAATCTTGTTTTCATTGATTATAAACAACATACCATTTTTTGCTTCGGTGGTTTCAATTATTCTTCCAAGTGCATTATATATTTTAGTTTCTAAATCACAATCTGACTTAACAGTTTCAATTAATTCTACCATAGCCAGTACATTTCTTGAATCCTGAACCATATTTCCTGACACTATTCCTGACAATTTATTAGTACCTTGCAACTTACCAAAAAACTCATTTTCGAAAATTTGACACCTGTTTTTACCATTAGCCTTAGCCACATACAAAGCCTTGTCAGCACTCTCTACTAATTCCTGTCTCCACTTTCCATGTTTTGGATAAGTAGCAATACCCATGCTAACGGTTAGATCTCTTTTAGATTTTAATATTCTCTTATTATCTATATTTCCCCTTATTCTTTCTGCTATGTCACTCGCCACTCTGGTATCAGTTTCAGGTAAAATTACAATAAACTCCTCGCCACCATAACGTCCACATAAATCAATTTTTCTAATTGAATGCATAACAATTTTGCTTACCTCTCTGAGTACCTTGTCTCCAGTTATATGCCCAAATTTATCGTTGACACCTTTGAAATCATCCAAATCGAACATTATTATTGAGAATACTCCACTCGATGCATTCGCTTTTTCTATATTTTGAGATAGCTCATCCTCTAAAAAGCGCCTCGTGAGAGTCCCTGTTAATTTATCAACAGATGAACTAATTTTAAGTAAATAATTTTCCATAACAAAACTTATAAATGAAGTTAAATCTAAACATTCAGCTAAACTATCTTCATTAAAATTGTTTAATACTCTCTCAGATTCCATATATACATAGCCTTTTATATTATCGAGCTTTAGTTGTTCATTAGATTTTCTTGCTTCTCCTGGTTTTTTTTCTATATAAATATGCTTCTTTCTTATAATTGGTATACACATTATAGACTTCATATTTTTAGGCATATATTTAAAATCTGCATTCTTCGGACTATTAAATGGTTCGCTTACTAATATAGAGTTTTTAGATTCTTTCGTTCTTAGCAAAATCTTTTTTAAGTCTGTGATATCAAAATTTCCATCACTTGAAGCAATAATTGTCAATTCACCATCAATTCCTTCAGAAATGATTAAACTCCTAGTAGATAACACAATACTTGAAATAAGTTTTGTAATTACATTCAAAATCTGTAGTGAATCATCACCCATGTTTTTGATTATATCATTAATGTTATGAATCCCTTTAGGCAAAATAGAGCTGTATATTTTTTTAGCTAATTCAACAAAATTTTTGTTATTTAAAATTTCACTAAACATTTTGTAGTCAAACAAAATTGTTAAATCATGATTGCTAGAAATATTTATGTCACCTTCTCTTGACTCACATATATTTCTATATGCGTAGGGTTTGCTCATTCCTTTAATCATGTTAAATGGTTTCATCATATTGTATGCATTAATATAATTAACTCTTAAAAATTCCGGTAATTGCATAGTACCTTCTTTAATTATCTCACAAGCTTCAAAATAATAGTTTACAGCATAAAAATAATTTTCTTGCATAAAATAATACTCCCCAATAGCACTACATATTCTCCATTGGAAATACTTGTTTTTTTCTCTTTTAGATAATTCTAATACTTGCATTAAAATTTCTATCTTTTCTTTGCCACTTTTTAAAAGTCCTTCTAGATACATTCTCTTAATATTAACCATATCAATATGGTTATTTGCTTTAGTAATAAGGTGATTTTTAAATAAATTTAAAACCTCACTTACAAATCCTTTTTCATATAACACTATGCATATTTCATATAATGCATTTGTTTTATTTATATTATTTTTATAACCATTGATTACTGTTTCTATTTGTTTAATATATTTATGAATATTATCAACTTTATCTAAGCGTTGTAAATTTACAAAGAGTAACAACAATTTACTATTATTATCTTGAATTGTACCATTATTATTATATATTTTTAAAGAATTATTAATTAAAAGACTAGCAGCATCTATATTTCCCATTCCATAATTAAATTCTGCTCGCATTTGATAATAAATAGAAATATCTTTGCCTTGAATAGGATATTTTTCTACCTCCTTTTGTGCTAATACATAATATTTATATGCATCCCTATTATTTCCCATTTTTAATTCAACATAAGAAATATAATTGTATATATAGAATATATTACTTTCAAATCCTATATCTACTGACTTTTTAAGTACATCTTTAAAGTATTTCAATGCATTATTATAATCAAACTTATCTGCATAACAAGTTGCTATATTTACCAAAGCAGTTAACTCTAAATCTATTATATTATTTTCCTCACAAATTGATAAAGTCCTATTATAATAACTAATAGCTGTTATTTCATCCTGATAATAGTCTGCATAAATTACCCCTATATTATTTAAACAACGACACATACCTTCTGAATTATTTGTTTTTTCAAAATAAATGAGACCTTTTTTATAACACTCTAATGCTTCAATTATTCTAGAAGTCTCAGAGTATAAAATACCAAGGATATTGTACATAAATCCTTTGTGAGACAGATAATTATTTCCACATTTTTTTATACATCTAACGCATAAATCAAAAACCTTCTTATATTCCTGTTTCGCAGTATATGCATATGCAAGATTTGTTTTATTTTCAAGATAACCATCTATATAATTAATGTTTAACAATATTAACTCGCATTTTTTTATATACTTAAGTGATTTTTCCACTTCATTTCTCCGTAGGTGTATATATGATATTTTATTTGCTGTATCTACTTGCAATTTTTCTTCAACTGCACTAGCTGAATATATTTTTGTTTTTTTGTAACTTTCCAATGCACTTTGCAAATTTCCTAAACTTAAATAAACATCTCCTATTTCAAGAAGAAGTTCAACCTTTTTATTTTGGTCCTCTTCATCAGATAACATAGAAAAAGCCTTTTTGTATTTAACGATAGCTTCATCCATTATCCTAAAAGATTTCATTTTTTCTGCAATTTCTATACAATATTTTACAATTCTATATTTATCTTTAGCTTTTTCTAAATGATAAATAAGTTCTTCTTTATTCTCTCTACCATTTTTTTCAAATAGTTGCTCTAGAACAGAAGCTGCAAGCTCATGTTTAGCCTTTCGTTCTTTATCACTTAGTCTATTGTATATTAAATTTTTCAAAACATTATTATAAAAATCAAACACAAAACCCATATCCTCAATTTTTTTTATTAATATTCCTTTAGAACATAATTCATTAATATGACCCACTAACGATATTTCAGGATCATTGAAAAATTTGTTGATAACATAAATTGGGATGGCTGTATTAAAAATTGATATTATACTTAAGATTTCATAACTAATTTTGTTAATTTCCTTTATTTGATTAAGTAATGCCTGCTGCATTGTTGAAGCAATTGGCATCTCATCAATGGTTTCATAAGGAGTATACCACTTACCATTATTCTCATTTACATAGATAATTTTTTTAGCTACAAACTCTTTTAAGGTTTCCTCAACAAATAGAGGATTGCCATATGTTTTCTGATAAACTTTTTGTCCAAGTTCTGTTGGTGCTTCTGGCATACTAAGAATTTCTTGAATCATAATAATAGTTTCTTCATTATTTAAGTTTTTTAAATGGAAATTCATATTATAGGAATTTTCATTTAACAACTGCTTAAATTTATGATTTGTGGAATAATCTACTGTACCATACGATAAAATGATCATTATATTTTGCTTATTATAATTTTGTACATTAATATACTCTAAGAGTTCTATTGAAAATTCGTCTAACCAATTAGCATTATCAATAATAAATATAACTGGTTTATTATTAAAACATTCTTGAATAAAACTATATATTTTACTAATTAACCTATATTTTTCTTTACTTCCTTCTATCCTTTCTGAAGTTTTATTACTATTTTCTGCATTAATTTTAGGTATGATTTTTATTAATTCACTCTTATATCTTTTTACTATCTCATCATCACATGTAGATATTATTTGCTTTAATATACCTAAAAGCACTTTCTTGCTTTTAGCTTTGCTATTATAATTCTTTACAGTGAAATCAGCATATACATTAGCCTTATTCATATAAAGCAAATGCTGTATTTCTTTTAATAATCTTGTTTTTCCTATTCCTTGCTCGCCATTAACAAAAATAATTTTATTTGATGAATTATTTTTATCTAAACTCTCGTAAGCACTCATTATTTTAGTAATTTCTTCATTCCTTCCTACAATCTTTGTACTAAAATTAAGTTTCTCAATTTCCTCAATTATATAAGACTTATATTTTTTATTGAATAATCTATTAACATCTTCAATTATTTCATTTATATTGTTATACCGCTCACTTATTTTTTGCTGAATCATTCTTTTAATGATTTTTATTAAATTATTATAAAAAGATAAAGTCAAAATATCCTGGCTGTATTTACTTTTAATTTTCTTCTCAAGTTCTACAATAGATTCAATAATATTTAACTTGTCATTAATATCTAAACTGTTATTAACGTGACTTTTACATAAATCAAAAATTACAATGCCCAATGAATATATATCCATTGCTATAGTTGTTTTTTTATCTTTGCTCTGTTCAAGGCGCTTAAAATCAACTGCTTCCCCCTTGTTATACCTACCACTTTGTTTTTCAATCTCTATAGTTGGCAAGTCCTTAAGCATTATATTATATTTATTGTTTTCATAATAAGCCATTATATTTTTAGTGCTTAGTTCGCCATAAATAAAGCCTCTCATATGTAAATAATTCATCACCATACATAGTTTTATAAATATATCTAATATTTGACTTTCATTTATATTAATTATAATTTTTTGTATTTTAAATGATGTTTCTACATATTTATTTGTATAAAAGTATTCACTTTTATTAGCTTTTTTATTATCAATAATACTAACCAAACCAAAGTCATAAACCCTACTTATATTTTTATGATTTATAGTTCCAAGTGTTATGAATTCAGATATATAATAATTTATTAATTTTTTTGATACAAATTCTGAATTAATAATATTTAACTGTATTTTCTCATTGTTTTTTATCACATCAGAAACAAGATATGAAGACTTAATCATATCTTTATTCAATTCGGTTATAACTCTATATCTGTTGTTAATTAAATTCATCTTTGAACACTTCCTTAAATACAAATATACTATTATTTACATTATATCATTTTTTTATATAATGATGTCAAAATTTATTTATTAATGATTTCTTGTTGCATTTGTATGAATATAATATTTTTAGTATATAACCATAAAAAACCAGTGAGAATTCACTGGTTTTTTTATATTTTTATAAAAAATAGTTGCAAATTTTTTACCAAGTTTTACAGATTATTGTTTATTCTTTTTAATTGGCACTATAATTTTATCAAATGAAGTTTTATTTTCATTTATTTTAGTCTCACCACCAACAACACAATGTAAATTCTGCTTTATTACATTTTCTAGTAAATCAGCAAAATTCTTTATATCTACATCAGTAGTAGACAATACCTCATTACGTAACTTTTGAATGTCTTTTTGAGTAGTTCCTGAAAAATACATATCGTCTCCTAATACGCCAATATCATATGGATCAGTTAAATGATCCATATTTCCTATTGTCCCAATTATATAGTTAGTCATTTCTTTATCACTTGCTTTAAATTTTTTTAAATAATTAACAACTTCATTAAATGTATTTAAGGTTTCTTTTAAATTGGGATCACGATATGAATAAAATAAAACCTCATTTCTTGTAAAAGTTACACCACCGCCATATGCTCCACCTTTTACTCTAAGTTCCTGCCAAAGATAATCACTGTTTAAAATATTTTCAAGAACCTTCATATGACCATTATAATTATATCCTGCATTTTTGAAATTACCGGCCTTAACCACATATTGCACCAATGATGGAATTATAAAAGCTTCATTTTTATTTGAAAAATCAAACTTATATTTTTGATTAGGGAATCTTTTATTTTTAATTTGCTTTTCAAAATTATTAAAAATAACTTTAAATTTTTCATATTCCTTTTCATCACCAGTGTAACTTACAACTAATCCATTTTTATTAAATACTATTTCACGAACATCGTTTAAATTTTTTACCATTTCATTAAACTTTACATCAAAGTTATCATCTAAATCACATATAAAATTATAGTATGGCAAATACTCCAAATCCGTATACTTGCCACTATTGGATAAATAAGATAGTGTGCGATTTATTGCAAGAGTATTACCTTTATTCACAAACATCGATTCACAATTGGCTCTTATTCCTTTTACTAAACTTTTAATACGTTTTTTATCATCAAACCTACTATTATTTGTTACTTCGTTTAATATTTCAAATGACTTAGCTAATGAACCATTTAAAGAATTTATTGAAACACTCATTTTGGGAATATATTCATTGCTATTATTATTATTTTTAAATATTGTTGAATTAAAATTAATTCCTCCAGTATTTCTCATGATTATATTGGATAATTGTGAAACATCGTATTTCTTTGTATTTACATTTCCTAAAACGTTATCAAGTAATTTTAAATACAACAACTTATTTTGAGGAACCTTTGAACTGTCAAAATACAAATTAGAATAAGTAATTCCATTCGTAAATATAGGATGAATTAATATTTTTGTATTTCCATCCTGCTTTACTATTGTTGTGATATTTTCTGCTTTTATATTTAAGTCTTTTCTTGACAATGTTGGTATCTTTGATAAAGATTCTTTTGAATCCTTTGTTTCTTGCCACTTTTTCAGTTCAATATCATCTATTTTAATTTTATCTAATTCATATTGTGATAGTGTGTTTTTATAAGTTGCAAGTTTTTCTTTTAACTTTTTTTCTTTGACTTCATTTAAACCACTAGATGGCTTTAGTACTACTAATGAATTATGTTGATTTTGAACTAAAAATTTTTGTACTAATTTTTCAAAATATTTGTTAGATAATTGAGATTTTATTTTATTTAATGCAGGAGTAACTTTTAAATACTCTGTGGGACTTATATCATAATTCCAACAATTTAAAGCTGAAGACATATAGTTCATGCCTCTATTAGAATCGGAATTTTGAGTTCGCAAATTTAATTCTACAGCAGTTACTACTGAATTTACTAATTCCTTATCAAAACCTTTTTTTACTACTTGCTTCATAGAATTATCCACAAGCTTTTTAAATTCTAACTTTTCTGATTCATTTGCATTTGTTGCAATTATACTAAAAATTGGTTGCCTTGTCGACTGATCAAAGCTTGCATAAATATTCGTTCCAATCCCTTTATCTAATAACGATTTTCTCAAAGGTGAGGATTTTGTATTCAAAAGAATCTCCTGCAAAATTTGAAAACCTAAGACATTTTCAATATCAGTTGCTTTATCTATTACATAATTCGATGATAGATATGTCTTATTTACAGTGTCTGCCTTAAGAGAAACTGGATACAATGCTGTTTTTACAACATCCTTTTTATATGTTTTTTGAAATTTAATCTCGCTGTCCACACTTGTTTTTTTAATATTACTTAAATATTTATCATTAATAAATTTTAGTGTTTGCTTAATATCCAATTTACCATATAGATATATGGAGCTATTTGATGGGACATAATACTTCTTATAAGTACTAATAAATTTATCATATGTTAAGTCTGGTATATTATCTGGGTTACCACCAGATTCATAGTTATATGAATTGTCACTAAAAAGTGATCCATTAATAGTATTCGCTAATATTGATTGTGGCGAAGAATTATTTCCCTTCATTTCATTGTATACTATTCCATTATAATTTAATTCACCTGTTTTACTATTGACTTCATAATGCCAACCTTCTTGTTTAAGTATTTTAGAATTTTTAGATATATTGGGATAAAACACTGCATCCAAATATACGCTCATTAAATTATTAAAATCTTTCTGATTTTTGCTTGCAACAGGATACATTGTAAAATCTGAACCTGTAAAAGCATTTATAAAAGTACTTAAAGATTGCTTTGTCATAATTAAAAATGGGTCTTTAACAGGATATTTTTTCGAACCACATAGCACTGAATGTTCAATAATGTGGTTTACACCAGTGTTATCATTTACCGGAGTACGAAAACTAATTGAAAAAACTTTGTTTGGATCCTGATTTTGTAGATATATTAATCTTGCTCCACTTTTAACATGTTTAAATATCATCGCAGTTGAATGTATATCATCAATCCATTCCTTTGATTCCAATTTAAATCCTGATATACTATTACCTATTTTTAAAGCTTCTACACCATTTTTAGAGAAACTCTTACTCGATAATACCTGCTTTACTTTTGGATATGATGTAATTTGATTACTAATTGTTGAGACCTGTGCACCAGATGCAATCTGTACACAAAATGCACTACTACTAAAAGCATATAATACTCCAACTAATAATAATATAGATGTCATTTTTGTGATCTTCTTCATTTTATTCCACCTCAATATAAAATTTTTCATGTTGCTATTGTTTTTTATGTTATAAATAGTATGTTTTGTTTCTATTTTTTATATTCAAGGCATTAATTAGCATATATACTATTTTATAGATAATGCAATTCTTAACTCTGATTAATTTGTTTGAAAATTTAATTTTATCTTTTATAAAACAAAAAAAAACAACAGAACAAACGTTCCATCGGATTTCTTTGTTTATTTATTTTTTACTATTTAAGCAAACTCTTTCTTGTATATGTTAAGCATATCTTGCTTTTCTCTCGTAAATCTATTATAAACACTTTGCTTTACCTGCGCTGAACTATCTTTAAAATAAATATTAACCTTTTGACGTTCATTATACAAATCATTAATTATATTGTCATCTGTATTTTTCAAATTAACTTTAGAAAATACAGATAGAGTACCTCCCACACCATGTTGAACTACAGTAGATAACAAACTTTCTTTTAAGGCTTCACTTTTTTTGTTTATATCAAACCCATATTTTGATTTTAATGCTAATGCTGCAGTATCGTAATAATTATTCTTTATAGAATTTTGTTGCAGTGTTAAAAATTTATCTTTACTAGAAACAGCAATACTAGTCCATGCTTTATCAAAATTTTCACCGAATTTGTTACCATCTTTAGCTTTGGCCCCTACAAGTTTTGAATAAATATTCTTGTCTTTTGTTTTAAGAGAACTTATAAAGGAATCTAAAGAACCTGTTTTAGAAGAAAACTGCCACGCCCCATATGACTTTCCGCCTATATCCCCTGTTGTATTACTTATTGCCCCTGGATTAGAACTTGATTCATATTTAGCAGATGCATAACCTAATGCGCTGCTATCATTACTAGATTCACTTACTAATGACTTAGCGACTCCTCGCACATTTGTATTAAAATTATTTATGGTTCCCAATGAATCATTTAAACTCGAAGTATCCTGATTTGATATAGCATTAGACATAAACTCTGACATCATTGTATTACTTGAACTATCTATCATTTGAATAAGCATTGTTTGAAATGCCGATTCCTGCATTGATTTTTCATTATCAGCATCAATTGTGTTTTTGTCAGAAATGCTATTATTATTTTTTATTAATAATGCATATTGTTTTAACAATGCATTATTAGTTATATCTGTAGATAATGCCATTACTATCACCCGTTTTATATAAATTTTTGTATTTTTATTATTTAATATTATATTATCATATACTATAAAAAAAATCTTATTATATGATTATCCCACAAAAAGCTTGTAATTACTTCCAAACGTAGTAATTATGATATAATAATATCAAAATCAGTACGTAGAGGAGGATTACTATGTTTTGCAAAAATA
>NZ_JAHLEC010000019.1 GCF_018861705.1 Clostridium psychrophilum
CAACAAATAAAGCAACATTAAATTTCTTCAGGATACATTTTCACTTTTCAACCCACATTCTAAATCCTAATATTTCCATTATTGTTTTTTCATAAGTTAGTTAACACTATCGTAAATATAATAAATTTACTAGTTTTAGTTTGTGGTAAATCATTATAAATATTCATTTTACTGCAATCTAAAAGATTATAGCAATTAAGAAAATAGCAAGAAAGCTCGAAATATGTTATAATTAGCAAATATGAGTGCAACGAACATTAAAAGAAACAATTATATAATTGAAGTTGATAAAAGTGAAACATATTTATTTATATATCAAAGACCTATAAAGTCGGAACTAAATGAAGATTAATCAGCCTAAATATGCTCATATCACTAATAAAAGGTGGTTTCTTAGATGCAATACAATCATGGAAGAAAGTTGTTGTTTCCAATTTTCAAGAAGATTCATAACAGGATATTAGTGATTTGCGACATTTAAAGTTAAAGACAGCCACTTCCAAAGGAGAAAAAATGTTATTCGATGACTTATTATTAATAACACCAATAAAAAAGGCTTTAAAAGATGAGGGATATGTAGAACCAACCCCTATACAAGAAGCTGCTATTCCTAATATACTGGAGGGTAAAGACTTTCTAGGTTGTGCTCAGACAGGCACCGGAAAGACTGCAGCTTTTGCTATTCCTATTTTACAAACTCTTTGTGGAAAACAAAAGGTTATAAAGGGACCAAAACATATAAAGGCTTTAATACTTGCACCTACTAGGGAACTTGCAATTCAAACTGGAGAGAGTTTTGAATCATATGGTAAATACATGAATCTTACTAGTACAGTTATTTTTGGTGGAGTATCACAAAAAAAACAAACTGATGCTTTAAAAGATGGAGTAGATATTTTAATAGCAACTACAGGTAGATTACTTGACTTAATGCAACAGAAGTTTATTAACTTACATCATGTGGAAATGTTTGTACTAGATGAGGCAGATCGTATGCTTGACATGGGTTTCTTGCGTGATGTAAAAAAAGTTATTGCGCAATTGCCTAAAGTCAGACAGACTATGTTATTTTCAGCAACTATGCCAAAAGAAATCTCAAAGCTTGTTGATTTTATTCTTATAGATCCAGTGAAAGTAGCAGTTACACCTGTTTCTTCAACGATTGATCTTATTGATCAGGCGGTGTATTTTGTTGATAAAAAAAATAAAAAACAATTACTTATTCATATATTAAAAGACAAATCAATAAAATCTGCTTTAGTATTTTCAAGAACAAAACATGGAGCAAATAAAATCACTAAGGATCTAAATAATGAAGGAATAGAGGCACAAGCTATACATGGCAACAAATCGCAAAATGCTAGACAACTTGCATTGAATAATTTTAAAAGTGGTTTAACACGAGTATTAGTTGCAACGGATATAGCTGCAAGAGGTATTGATGTAGAAGAATTATCTCATGTAATTAATTTTGATTTGCCAAATATTCCAGAAACCTATGTTCACAGAATAGGCAGAACTGGCAGAGCTGGGCTTGGTGGAGTTGCATTATCCTTTTGTGATGCAGAGGAAAAACAATATCTTAAGGATATTGAAAAGGTTATATCTAAATCAATACCAGTAATTGAGGACCATCCTTATCCTGCAAGTGATGTAGAAGTAATACCAAATAAGGTTGAAGTTAAAAAAACTTTTAATTCAAGATCTCATTCAAATGGGTATGCAAGAAGAAATGGAAGAAATCAAGGCGGAAGACAACAATCTAGAAATACAGGATCGAAAAGATAAATAAGACAAAATAGAAAGCGTAAAGCCAATGATCATTAATAATAATCATTGGCTTTACTACTCTGTATTTTAAATTTCATACAGAACTATTTAGTAGTCACCGTTTTTAGCCCTAGCAATACTGCTTGCGAGTGAAATCACGAGTAATTTATTAATTAACATAACTAACATCTCCCTATTATAAGATTAATGTTTGCTTGTCGACTACAATGATAGTGTAGCCAGAAACTCAAAAGGTATACGTGAAATATAAATAAAATATTTATATAAAAAGATAATAATTTAATAATAATTAAGTTGAAAGATTGGCTTATTTAGTTTTGAAGAATATGAATAAATATAGTAAAATGTATTAAAATAAGAAATGTAAGAAGAATTTTTAAAATTTCTTCTTACATTTCTTGTTAAATATTGGGTGTCTATTTTTTTTCTTATTTAAATGCCTTTTCAAATATCTTATTTACAATATTTTTAGAGACAACGCCTTCATGTATTTTAATCCCATCAACATAATAAGTAGGTACATAATAGTAAGTATATTGTTTTGCTATATCAGGTCGAAGTTCTTCATCAATTATTTTAACTTCTATATCGGCATATTGTGGATTTTGTTTTTTTATATTTTCCATCCAAGCAAGTGCTTTTTTACAGTATGGACACCATTCAGTTACAAACATAATTACCGGTTTCATTTATTATCACCACCAAACTTTAATATTATAATATATAATATTAAATATATCAATAGCATTTACACCTTTATAAATATTAAGTTTAGTATAGCGGAGTATATAAGTAAATTGCAATAAATAAAAATAACCAAATAATTAAGGCAACTAATCGTAATTAATAGATATAAGTTAAAAAATTTGTTATAATAAACTAGTCTAAAAACAAATTATTATAATTAATACCTGAAAAACATAAAGAAAATTTCTATTATTAATTAATATAAGAAAATGAGGAGAACATAAATGCAAACAATAAAACAGCTATGCAAGAGAGAATCAATGGTTAAAATACTAATATTTGTAACAATAGTATTGTTTTTATACTTAATAAGATCTATTTTCAATTTGATTTTATTAACTTTTATGATTACTTATTTAGTTAATAGTATGCAAAGCTTATTAGTTAATCAAATAAGTAAAATTGTAAAAGTTAATTCAACGCTTATTACAATAATTATATATGTGTTTATAACAGTTACTATAGTTCTTCTTGCTGTGAAATATATACCAATTGCTATTTCTGAAAGTATAATTATTTTAGATAAATTGGAATATACCAAATTTACAAAAGGCACAAAAGGGGTTATGTTATATTTATCACCAATATTTAATAGAATTGACATAGCAAGTTATGCTAAAGCGGGTATACAAGGTATTATGCTTTTTGTAACTAATTTGGGAAAATGGAGTATAAATTTTTTTATGGCACTTTTGTTAAGTTTAGTGTTTATCCTGCAAAAAAATAGTATTTTAATGTTTGTATACAAGTTTAAACATAGTAAATTATCTGTGGCATATGATTATTTTAGCTATTTTGGTAATAACTTTTTAAATTCTTTTGGTAAAGTTATACAGGCACAAATAATGATAGCTATAACTAATACAGTATTATCTGTTGTTGGACTTACTATAATGGGATTTCCGCAATTGTTTGCTCTTGCATTTATGATATTTATTTTAAGTCTTGTACCTGTGGCGGGAGTATTTATTTCCCTTGTGCCACTATGTTTAATCGCTTTTAAAATAGGTGGATTAATTAAAGTCTTATTTGTACTTATAATGATTTTCGTAATACATGCTATTGAGAGTTATGTGTTGAATCCAAAGTTTATGTCTGATACAACACACCTTCCTATATTTTTTACATTTGCGATATTAATAGTTTCAGAACATTTTATGGGAACTTGGGGTCTTATACTGGGTATACCAATTTTTATATTTGTGTTAGATTTAGTTGGAGTGGAGCTTAACGAAAAAAGCGAAACGAAAATATAACAAATTATTACTTAAAATAAAGATATAAATGAATTTAATGGTGTTTAAGAAAGGCAGTGATTTTTGTGGCAATAGAAAATATGGAATCCATCCTAAAATGTCCTGTATGCAATTTAGGATTAAAAAAACATGAGAAACAATACATATGCTTAAATAATCATTCTTATGATATTGCTAGCAAAGGATATATTAATCTTCTATTAGCAAATCAAAAGAAAACAAAAGATCCCGGGGACAGCAAAGAAATGATGGAAGGGCGCAAGGACTTTTTAAATAAGGGTTACTATCATATTTTCTCTGAAAAATTGAATGAGATAATAATATCAAACATAAGCACAAGCAATACAAATGTACTTGATGTTGGTTGCGGTGAAGGATATTTTTTATCAAGACTAAAGGAAGCGATATGTAACCAAAAATCAAATTCTTTAATAGATAAAGAATTTGATTTTTACGGTGTAGATATTTCGAAAACCGCAATTACTCACGCAATTCAAAGAGATAAAAATGTTAACTTTATTGTAAGTAGTAACTTTAATTTGCCTATAATGTCAAATACTATAGACATTATTATCAGAAATTTTGCACCTTCTGATGATACTGAACTTAAGAGGGTATTAAGAGATAATGGTAAGCTAGTTGTGGTAACCCCTGGGATTGAACATTTATATGGGTTAAAGGAGATATTATATGTAAATCCTAGAAAACATGATGAAAAAGATTTATCTTTTGAAGGTTTTAAATTAATAAAAAGCACACAGGTAAAGTACAATATTCACATTGAAGATAGTGAAAGTGTAAAAAATCTTATTTCAATGACTCCTTACTATTGGACTTTTGACAAATGTATGAGTGAAAAAGCAAGCAGTACTCCAAATTTGTCAACTGCACTTCACTTTATTATAAGCGTATATGAAAAAGTTAAGTAAAATCTATAAAATATTAGAGGTGCATTTATGACTAATGATGAAATGTATAAACGTGTAATAGTTATGACAAGTATTAAGACTGCAAAAAGTTTTATTACAACTTATGACATAAGTAAAAGAGATTTAGGCAAGCTTTGTAAAAAATTTAATATATTCGTAGAAAGTAAGGCTACTAAGGATGAAATGCTTGATAGATTCTTAGGAGAAACGTTGGGTAAAAAATTAAGAAACAAGGTAATCAACAAACATAATACTAGATAAATATTATATTACAAAGAATATAAATAGGAATTGGAAAGAATACAATAATATAAAATGTATAAATAACTTTATTTAATAAAATAATACCCATGAGGTGAAAATAATGAAGTTGTTTATACCAGATATTGCATATATAGATCCTAAGATATTAAAATATGAATCATCAAAAAAAATTATAAATTATCTAGAAAAACTAAATGTGCCAATTGTTAATTCTAAAAAGGTGGTAATTGATAGTGGATCACCTGAAAAAAATTACGCAACTGCTAAAAAGACTGTTTTATTTACGACAAATGGGCAAAAAAAATTAGTGAGTTGTAAACCATCTGCAGACTATCAATTTTCTTTATCTAGTTCTTGTCCAGCTAATTGTGAATACTGCTATCTTCAAACTACTCAAGGTGAAAAACCTTTTATGAAGATTTTTCTTAATATTGAAGAGATTTTGGAAGTCATTCAAAGTTATATAGATGATAATTATCCAAAAATCACTGCTTTTGAGTGTTCAAGTATCACTGATCCTATTGCTCTTGAACATTTAAGTGGAAATCTAAAAAGGTGCATTGAATTTTTTGGCAAAAGTTCAAAAGGTAGGCTAAGGCTTGTAACAAAATTTGATGATGTTGATCCTTTTCTGAAGCTAAATCATAACAAGCATACAAAGTTTAGATTTACGGTAAACTCGCGTTACGTAATAAATAATTTTGAACATAATACAGCAGATTTTCATGAGAGATTATTGGCTATTAAAAAAATTGCTGCTGCTGGATATCCAATAGGATTTTTAATTGCACCAATTATGATATATGATAATTGGAAAGAAGAATATAAGGAATTAATAGATACATTAAAAATAGCATTAGAGGATTACAATGATGAAATAAGTTTTGAACTTATTCAACATAGATTTACAAAAGCTGCAAAGGAACTTATAATTCAAAGATTTAAGAATACTAAACTTGATTTAAACGAAGAAATGAGATTACTAAAATGGGGTCCTTATGGTAAATTTAAATATGTTTATAAAAAAAACGAGAGTGAGGAAATAAGAAATTATATTTCTAATCTTATAAACAACAATTTCGATAATGCAATAATTGACTATTTTACATAGAAATGAGATTGTTTATTTGCTATATAAAATAGTAATTCAAATAAACCATTATAAGGGCTAGCCTTTATAATGGTTTATTTGAAAAATGTAGGCAAATTAAAAGCATAATTTTAGTGGTAAAATCGAAATTCCTTTTTTTACAATTTCTAAAAATTCTTTCCTGGGCATATTAATTGCTCCTAAACTTTCTAAATGATTTGTATGAACTTGACAATCAATTAGAATAAATCCTTTGCTTTCTAAAACCTTGCCGAGGGCAATAAATGCTGTTTTAGAGGCGTTATCCATAGTTGAAAACATTGATTCACCAAAAAAACATTTTCCCAAACTTACACCATAAAGTCCACCAACTAATTTATCATCAAGCCAAGTCTCAACTGAATGAGCAAACCCAAGTTCATAAAGGTTGCAGTAAGCTTCTATCATTTCAGGCGTAATCCATGTGCCTGTTTTTTTCCTAACACTTGAACAATTAGATATAACATCTCTAAAACAAGTATCAAAGGTAACTTTATATGTATCTTTTTTAATTAATTTTTTCATAGAGTGAGAAGTTTTAATATCTTTTGGATAAATAATAAATCTTGGATCAGGTGACCACCAAAGTATTGGGTCATCATCTGAGTACCATGGAAATATTCCATTAGAATATGCAAGTAATAATCTTTCCACAGATAAATCGCCCTCAATAGCTAAAAGACCATCATCATCTGAAAAAGATGGGTTTGGAAATACTAAATCATTTGATAATCTATAAACTGTCATAATCAACTCCTTTCTAAATATACGTGATTATAATTTATATTTTAAAATTATATTACACTATAATCTTATATTTAAAATAACTTAACAACTTCTATAATAACATTATAGATGTAATAATTTTAAAAAAATCTACATAAATATTATTTTGGTAAATAATATTATAACTACAAAAAATGGATAAAAAGCACATTAATGAGCATGCTAGAAATAAAAAAGTATATTTTTTTTAAAAGTGTTAATATATATAATATATCAACTAAAATTTTGAGAGGATGTTTTTATATGAAGTTATCTTACAATGAAAGAATAAATAATGTAAAACCAGTGGTTGTTGTAAGTAGATGCTTAGGGTTTGAAGCATGTAGGTATAATGGTCAGAAGGATAGTTGCAATTTAATAGAAAAACTAAAGGATTATGTAGATTTTATAACGGTGTGCCCAGAAGTTCAAATAGGTTTAGAAACACCTAGAGAAGCAATAAGAGTAATCAAAGAAGATGAGTTATCACCTACAAGGTTAGTACAACATCAAACAGAAAGAGAATTAAGTAAAGAAATGTACGAGTTTGGAAAAGAGTTCCTTTTAAATATTCCAAAGGTCGATGGTTTTTTACTAAAGAGCAAATCCCCATCTTGTGGTATAAAGGAAGTAAAAATATACAAAGGGATTGGAAAGGGTTCAGCATCAGTAAAGGGTAAAGGATTATTCGGTGAACTTGTGATGGAATCTTTTCATTATTTGGCTGTTGAAGATGATGGGAGAGTTAAAAACTATAATATAAGACAACATTTTTTAACAAAACTATATATTATGAAGAACTTTAGAGTTATAGAAGAAAATATGCTTATAGAAGATTTAGTAGAGTTTCATAGAACTAACAAACTTCTTTTAATGTCATATAATCAAAAACAACTAAAAATATTAGGCAGTATAGTAGGGAGACATGGAGAATTAAATGTCAAGCAAGTTTATAAAGAATATGCAAAAAATCTTAGTCTTGCCCTTAACAAATTACCTAGATACACATCAAATATAAATGTGCTTACAAAATCTATGGGTTACTTTTCGGATAAATTAACACATAGAGAAAAAGAGTTTATTTTAAATACAATAGAGCAATATAGAGAAAGTAAAGTACCTTTTAGTGTTCCTCTTTATGTTATAAAATCAAATGCAATACGTTTTGAAGAAAAAAATCTTGTTAATCAAACTTTCTTTGAACCTTATCCTCTACAATTAGATAATGTTACTGATTCTGGTAAGGGATTAAATAAATGACATAAAATATTTAATTGTTATAATATATTTTATAAATATTGAATTGTTATAATATATTTTATAAATATTGAATTAATTAACCTTATTTGGACATAATTCCAAGTAAGGAGGGATAATATGAAAAAAAGAAAACTTTTATATTCACTATTGACAATAATTTTAATTACTTTTATTGGTGCAAACTATTCTCTCACGCACTTTATGAATAAAAATAATTTAAAACTTGAAACCTGTAGTACATTACCATTTTTAAAATTCATTGCTAAAACCAATACTAGCGATTTGATACAAACTTCCATGACTACTAATTTAACAAGGGTAGGCCAGGATACTAAATTTATTTTTAAAATCAATTATAAAGATAACGTGGTAAGAAATATGGTTCTTGAAAAATATTTTTATGAATCTAAAGTGTTAAATAGAAAAACTCAATCAGAACTTAATGAGTTTTTTAAAAATCAAGGATACTTAGTTTCTAATATGAATTCTGATGAAGTAGTTTTTGTAAATATTAGTAATAGATACAGATATAAACCTAATAGATATTTCTTGGGAGTATATGGCGATTTAGTAACGATTTACAAAACAGATAAAAATGGGAATATAGTATCTCATAAACTATTTAATTCGAATGTATATGCTACAAATGGTAAACAGTTGAAATATGATTTTAAGTCTAAGGACAAAGGTGAGTTACAATATATTAAGATAAGTGAATTAAAAGAAAAAGATGGACTCGTGAATGATTTAATTAGGGGAAGAAAATATAGCAAAGACAATGATGGTAGCAAAGATATTGAGAATAATGATGAATATGACAAAGGGGAATTTAAAACTCCAGAAAAAGCATTTGATTATGCAAGAGGATTACTAAAGTCTTAACATATTCATGTCATTTATAAAAATATATAAAATTAACCTTAAGAAATGTATATTTCCTAAGATCAAAAATCCTTAAGAAATTAATTTCTTAAGGATTTTTGATCTATTTTTTATTTTCATGTGTGTTAATTATTGAATTAATACCGTTTAGGTGGTAAAGTAATATATAGTCGTTGTAAAAATAGTTGAATTTAAATTGGTGAAAATAATTAGTGATTGATATTTACGAGAGAAGCATCAAGGAGGAAGTATCATGTACGAATATATAAAGGGAATTTTTGTAGGTATTAATAAAGATTATATTGTAGTAGATAATAATGGTATGGGTTATAGAATATATACTTCTGGAAGTACTATGGCAAATATGCCTAAAACAAACGAGAATGTATTGTTATATATAAAACAAATTGTTAGAGAAGATTTTATTGGGTTGTATGGTTTTTTAACAAAAGATGAGTTAGAAATGTTCAGTCTTGTAACTCGCATAAATGGAGTTGGATCAAAAGCTGGATTATCATTACTTTCTATTTGCAGTGTTTTAAATTTAAAATATGCCATTGTATCGGGAGATGAAAAAACTTTAACAAGGGCGCCAGGCATAGGTAAGAAGATTGCTCAAAGAATAATTTTAGAACTTAGAGAAAAAATACATATTGAGCAATCTGATGCTCATGATCTTTCAAAAAATTTAGGGATTAATTTAGTAGAAGATACAAAACTTAATGAAGTTTTGGGAGCTCTTATTTCACTAGGATATTCTGAGAAGGAAGCAGAAAAGGCATTAAATTCTGTAAGCAGGGAACAATCACTTGAAAATATAATTAAAGATTGTTTGAAATATTTAATGAATTAAGGTGGGAACATACTATGGATGATACTGAGGAAAGAATTATTACTTCCTCCATAATGGAAGAAGATGCAGATGCTGAATATTCACTAAGGCCTCAAAATCTTAGTGAATATATTGGCCAATCAAAGACAAAAGAAAAATTGAGTATATTTATCAAAGCAGCTCAAAATAGAGAAGAAGCCCTAGATCACGTACTTTTATATGGACCGCCAGGCCTTGGGAAGACAACACTTGCTAATATTATTGCAAAGGAAATGAAGGGTAATTTAAAAGTAACTTCTGGACCAGCAATTGAAAGAGCAGGAGATTTAGCAGCTATTTTAACAAGTCTGAGCGATTATGATGTGCTTTTTATTGACGAAATACATAGGCTTAACAGGGCCGTAGAAGAAATATTATATCCGGCTATGGAGGACTATGCACTAGATATTGTAATTGGGAAAGGGGCATCTGCAAAATCTATAAGACTCGATTTACCTAAGTTTACACTTATTGGTGCAACCACTAGGATTGGGTTATTAACGGCCCCTCTTCGTGATAGATTTGGCGTGTTAAGTTCTATGGAATATTATACAAAAGGTGAGCTAAAAGAAATAGTAATTCGGTCTGCTTCTATTTTGAAGGTGAATATTACAAAAGATGCAGCAGTAGAAATTGCAAGGCGATCAAGAGGAACCCCGAGAATTGCCAATAGATTGCTTAAGAGGGTAAGAGATTATTGTGATGTTAAGGGAAATGGAATTATTGATTTAAATGTAGCAAAATCTGCGGCAGAACTTCTAGAAATTGATGACGAAGGTTTTGATAGAATAGATAATAAAATGCTTACAGCTATTATAGATAACTTTAATGGTGGACCAGTGGGCATAGAAACTTTATCTTATTTTGTAGGAGAAGAAATAGGGACTCTTGAGGATGTTTATGAACCGTATTTAATTCAAAAAGGATTTATAATAAGAACACCAAGGGGAAGAATAGCTTCTAAAAAAGCATATCAACATTTAAACAGACGAATGAAAAGATAAGAAAGATTAATAAACAATAACATTTAATAATAGCTAAAGTACGTTTTAAATAATTTTGTATAAAGAAAGGGTGTAGTTTTTTTGAGAGTAAAGGATTTTAATTATGACCTACCTAAGGAGCTTATAGCTCAACATCCCGTTGAAATAAGGGATGAATCTAGGCTTATGGTAGTTAATAAAACTACTAAACAGATAGAGCACAGACATTTTAAAAACATAATAGATTATTTGAATTCAGGAGACTGTTTAGTGCTAAATAATACTAGGGTATTACCAGCAAGACTTTTAGGAGTAAAAGAGGGAACTGGCGGAAAAATGGAATTTCTTCTCCTTAAGAGAATAGATATTAATCATTGGGAAACCTTAGTAAAACCAGGAAAAAAAGCAAAGATAGGGTCTAGATTTATTTTTGGTAATGGAGATCTTAAAGCAACTGTTATTAGTGATTCAGAAGGTGGAAGTAGAATTGTCGAATTTGAATATGATGGAATTTTTGAAGAAATTTTAGATAAACTTGGCGAGATGCCACTACCTCCTTATATAACTGAAAAATTAAAAGATAAAGAAAGATATCAAACTGTATACTCGAGAGAGGAAGGATCGGCCGCAGCTCCAACTGCAGGACTTCATTTTACGAAAGAACTACTTGAACAAATCAAGACTAAGGGAGTTAAAATTGCTTTTGTAACACTACACGTAGGACTAGGTACTTTTAGACCTGTGAAAGCTGAAATAGTTGAAGAACATGAAATGCATTCAGAGTATTATATGTTAAATAAAGAAACTGCAGAGATAATAAATTCAGCAAAAGAAAATGGTGGGAGAGTAATTGCAGTAGGCACAACCTCTAACAGAACACTTGAAAGTATTGCAGATGATAATGGAAAAGTATGTGAAAAATCAGGGTGGACAGATATATTTATTTATCCAGGATATAAATTCAAAATCGTTGATGCTTTAATAACTAATTTTCATTTACCACAATCTACACTAATAATGTTAGTTAGTGCTTTTGCGGGTAAAGATTTAATTATGAGCGCATATGATATAGCTGTAAAAGAAAAATATAGATTTTTTAGTTTTGGAGACGCAATGTTTCTACATTAGATATCTAATCTCAGAATAGATGAGGCTAGTATTATATTGACTAGCTTTCTTATTAAAGTTAAATTCGAGATTAAACGGGGCTAAGCAGCCAACTTTTAATTATTGTACAGAAAGAAGGGTAAGTATGTATAAATTACTTAAGAAAAGTGGTAAAGTAAGACGTGGTGAGTTAATAACACCTCATGGTACAATTCAAACTCCAGTATTTATGAATGTAGGGACACTAGCTGTTATTAAGGGTGCTGTTTCCACTATGGATTTAAAAGAAATTAATTGCCAAGTGGAATTATCTAATACTTATCACTTGCACTTAAGGCCAACGGATACAGTTATAAGAAAATTAGGTGGATTACATAAATTTATGAATTGGGATAGACCAATTCTTACAGATTCAGGTGGATATCAAGTTTTTTCTTTAGCTAAGATGCGAAAGATTAAAGAAGAAGGAGTTTATTTTAATTCTCATATTGATGGCAAAAAGATATTTATGGGACCTGAAGAAAGTATGCAAATACAAAGTAATTTAGGATCTACCATAGCAATGGCATTTGATGAATGTGTCCCAAATCCTTCTACGAGAGAATACGTAGTAGATTCAGTAGCAAGAACTACAAGATGGCTTGAACGTTGCAAGGTTGAAATGAATAAGTTAAATCTGCGCGAAGATACTTTAAATAAAAAACAAATGTTATTTGGTATAAATCAAGGCGGAACATATGCAGACATTAGAATAGAGCATGCTAAAACAATTAGTAAAATGAATCTCGATGGTTATGCTATAGGAGGCCTTGCTGTTGGAGAGAGCCATGAAGAAATGTATAGAATTATTGATGCAGTTGTCCCATACTTACCTCAAGATAAACCAATATATCTTATGGGTGTTGGATATCCAAGTAACATTTTAGAAGCTGTATCAAGAGGGGTAGATTTTTTTGACTGTGTCTTACCAGCAAGAAATGGAAGACATGGAAATGTATTCACTAAAAATGGTAGAATGAATATGATGAATGCTAAATTTGAATTAGACGCAACACCTATAGATGAAGGATGTCAATGTCCTACTTGTAAAAATTATACAAGAGCATATATTAGGCACTTATTCAAGGCAAAAGAAATGCTTGCCATGAGGCTTTGTGTACTTCATAATTTATATTTTTATAATAAACTTATGCAAGATATTCGAGATGCCATTGATAATGATTGTTTTGAAGAGTTTAAGGCAGAAAAACTTGCTATGTGGAATGAGAAAGCATAATTATTTACTATAATATGATTAACTTGTAAAAGTAATAATAAGGAAGTATTTAATTCCTTATCATTTATTATATTAAGGAAATCATTTATTATAAGTTTTAAAAAGTAATATAGGAAGGAGGAAAATATAAATGCAATCAATAGGAACTTTGTTACCTTTAATTTTAATGCTTGCAGTGTTTTATTTAGTAATCTTTATACCAGAAAATAAAAGAAAGAAAAAATATGCTGCACTTTTAAGTAATTTAAAAATTAACGATGAAGTAATGACTAAAGGCGGTATGATGGGTAAAATCATTAATATTCAAGATGAGTACATTATTTTAGAAAGTGGTCCAGACAGAACTAGAATTAAACTAGCCAAAAGCGGAATAGGATCAGCAATTAATGTAAGTACTTCAGAAGTAGCGGAGAAAAAGTAGAAAAAAGGTAATAAACCCCCTTTCTAAATCATATTTAATATTATAGATTTCAACTAAAAAAGTATTCTTTTTATCGGAATCTATATAGAAAGGGGGAGTTTGTATGGAAAATAAATTAAAATATTCTTGTGCTGGAGAAGGCGTATTTAGGGCTGCAATTTTAACCTTAATTATATTAGTAATTTATTCTATAATAACAACATATTTACCAGCTAGTATGAAGGTAACATCTGTTTTCTATATTGTAATAACATTAGTTAGCGTGCTTTATGGCTCAGTATTTGCTGCGAAAAAAGCAGGAGAAAAAGGCTGGTTAATGGGTATTATGGTAGCGGCTACGTATATGTTAGTTTTATACTTGGTGAAAGTTTGTGGTGGTGGGAGTATTGCTATTGACACAAGGGAAATTATAAGAACAGCTCTAGCTTTAGGTATAGGTGGTTTGTCTGGAATGCTTGGAATAAATCTCTAGGAATACTTTATTTAGGTACAATATTATGATATAATGTATAAGTCAACTTTAGGATATGGAGGAATAAAAATGAAACATATAAAAACTATAAATGCAGCAACAATCAGAGAAAGTTTAAAAAAACCTGGATGCAAGGAATGTGCTAATTCATGTCAATCAGCATGTAAAACTTCTTGTACAGTAGCTAACTTAGCTTGTGAAAATTAATATTATAAAAGGGGCAGTAACTAGAGT
The DNA here is from genome assembly GCF_018861705.1 of Clostridium psychrophilum. GTDB lineage: Bacteria > Bacillota > Clostridia > Clostridiales > Clostridiaceae > Clostridium_AD > Clostridium_AD psychrophilum. The sequence continues at coordinate 14,388 of NZ_JAHLEC010000019.1, forward strand.
TACTGCTTTAAATTTAGTTAGGAGGAAATAAATTGGCACTTATTCATAAATTTATTCAAGATGGCGAATATTATGTAATTGATGTAAATTCTGGAGCACTACATGTAGTGGATGAAATAGTTTATGATCTTTTGGATACTAATTCATTAAGGAAAAAAGAAGATTTAATAGAAGAATTTAAAGAAAAGTATAGTATAAAAAATATTGAGGAAGTATATGACGAAATTGAGAGCTTAATTAAGCAAGGAACTTTATATACAGAAGATTTATATAAAGAAATTGCAATGAAAGGTGGACAATCAGAACCTTACATAAAGGCACTGTGCCTTAATATAATACAAGATTGTAATCTAAGATGTAAATATTGTTTTGCCGATGAGGGTAAGTATCATGGCGTTAGAAAAGCAATGCCTATAGAAGTTGCCAAGAAAGCAATTGATTTTGTTATAAAAAATTCTGGGCCAAGAAAGAACATTGAGGTTGATTTATTCGGTGGAGAACCACTTATGGCTTTTGATTTGATAAAGAAAGTTGTAGAGTATGCAAAAAAACAAGAAAAAATCTATAACAAATCTATAAGATTTACGATGACAACTAATGCTACATTACTTAGTGATGAAGTTATGAAGTATTTAGATGAAAATATGGGTAATATAGTACTTAGCATAGATGGTAGAAAATCTGTAAATGATAAGGTAAGAGTAAAAGTAGATGGTAGTGGGTCATATGATAGGATACTCCCAAAGATTAAAAAGATGGTTGATATGAGGGATAAGTCAAAACAATACTATGTCAGAGGAACCTTCACTAGACTAAATACTGATTTTTATGAAGATATTAAACATATGGCAGATTTAGGGTTTAAAGAAATATCTATAGAACCAGTAGTATTACCACCTGAACATGAGCTTTCACTTAGAGAGGAAGATTTACCAGTTATTTTTGAGCAATATGATAAATTATACAAAGATATGCTCAAGAGACACAAAGATGGAAATGAATTTAAATTTTACCATTTTAATATAGATTTGCAAGGTGGACCTTGTGTTTACAAACGAATAGCTGGATGCGGAGCAGGTCATGAATATATAGCGGTTACTCCAGATGGAGATATATATCCATGTCATCAATTTGTTGGTAATAAAGATTTCCTTATGGGCGACATATATAATGGAATTACTAATACAAAAATGGTACAAGAGTTCAAAGAAGCACATATTTATAACAAACCTACATGTGTTAAATGTTGGGCTAAATTTTATTGTAGTGGTGGATGTCAAGCAAATAACTATAACTTCAATGGAGATATGCATATTCCTTATGAAATTGGCTGCAAGATGCAAAAAAAGAGGATAGAATGTGCTATAGCCTTAAAAGCAAAAACTATGGATAAATAAGAAAATTTGTTTAATCTTTAATAAAATTTTCTATTTGTAGAACAGTTAGCTTTTAAATATGCAGCGAAAGGGGAAAAAGATGAAGAAGAAAAAGAGTACGATACTTTTTTTAATCAGTGTTTTAGTTATTGGAATATTGGCATTTACTGGCTTTCATGGACTTACAATAGGGGATTATAGATTTAAACCATTTACAGAAACAATTAATAAGGGCCTAGACATACAGGGTGGAATTTCAGTACTCGAAGAGGTTCAAGGTGGAAATGTTGATAACAAAACCTTAGATAGAACCATTGAACTTATTTCAATGAGAGTCAATAAAATGGGAGTTAGTGAGACAGCAGTTGCTAAAGAAGGTATTAAGAGAATTAGAATTGATATCCCGGGTAAATTCGATTCTAAAGAAATTCTTGATACTGTTGCAAAATCAGGAACACTTAAATTTGTAGGACCTGATAAAAAGGTAATCCTTACAGGTAAAGACGTAAAGGATTCTACAGCATACACAAACGATGACAATCAACCTGCTATTGGTCTAGAATTTAATGAATCAGGGAAGAAAAAATTTGCTGTAGCAACAGAAAAATTTATAGGACAGCCAATTGCTATATATATGGATTCTGATTTATTAACTAATCCTCGAGTGGATGCAGCTATAACTGATGGTAAGGCTGTTATTACAGGAAGTAAGACATTAGAAGAAGCTACAAAACAATCTGAAATTATTAAATCAGGAGCATTACCTGTAACATTAAAAGCTGTTTCTGTTCAAACTGTTGGTGCTACGGTAGGCTCAAATGCATTATCACAAAGCATGAAAGCTGGAGCAATAGGAACATTATTTGTATTATTGTTTATGCTTCTATATTATAGAGTCCCAGGTATTATAGCTGATATATCTTTGATTTTATATGTAGTTTTGGTTCTTGGTGCATTCTCATTAATGAATGTAACTTTGACTATTGCTGGTATAGCAGGATTTTTGCTGACAATAGGAATGGCAGTTGATGCTAATGTTCTAATATTTGAAAGAACAAGAGAAGAGCTTAGAACTGGAAAATCAATAAAATCTTCAGTACATTCTGGATTTCACAGAGCATTGCCATCAATACTGGATTCAAACATAACAACAATAATTTCTGGTGTAGTTCTTTATTCAATGGGATCAGGATCAGTTAAAGGTTTTGCACTTACATTGGTAATTGGTATACTTATAAGTATATTTACAGCACTTACATGTACTAAATTCTTATTAAAATTAGCGATTGAAGTGGGAATACTAAATAAATTATCCCATTTTGGTGTGAAGAGGGGGTAAACATATGTTAAAAATAGTTGAAAAAACTAAAATATGGTTTGCTATGTCTCTATTAATAATTGTAATAGGAATGGGATTCATGGCAACAAAAGGGCTTAACTTAGGTATAGATTTTAAAGGTGGTACGGCACTAACTGTAGGTATGAATCAACAATTTAATAAGGCTGATGTAGATAAAATAGTTGATAAGGTTGCTAAAGGTGAATACTTATCTAAAACAGTAAATGATGGCAAGAACATCGAAATAACTGTAAAAAGTGACGTGCTTTCGGCTGATCAAATTGCAACAATGGTAAGAGACATTAATACTAATTTTAAATCTAGCAAATTAATTTCACAAAATACAGTTGGTGGATCTATTGGCAGTGAATTAGAATCAAAAGCAATTAAAGCATTAATTTTTGCTACAATTTGTATGTTAATATACGTTGGTTTAAGATTCGAATTTAAATTTGGGGCTGCAGCTATAATTGCATTACTACATGATGTATTAATTACAGTTGGAGTATATGCAGTGTTCAGAATACCAGTAAATGCAACTTTTATAGCAGCCATTCTGACTGTAATTGGTTATTCTATTAATGATACTATAGTTATATTTGATAGGATAAGAGAAAATCAGAGAATTATGAGAAAAGCTTCTGTAGAACAGATTGTTAATAAGAGTATTACACAAACTTTATCAAGATCAATTAATACAGTTATGACAGTATTAATTAGTATAATTGCAGTATATGCACTTGTACCATCTATAAGAGAGTTAAGTGGTCCATTAATTATTGGAATAGCAGTTGGATGTTATTCTTCGATCTTTATAGCAAGCCCTGTTTGGGTGTTACTAAAAAATAGAAAAAAGAAAGCAACAGCTTAAAAATACTACTGTTGTCTTCTGCACAATTTATAATTCTGAAACTTAAAATTAAAGACAGAGAAGTATGATATATTAGGTACTTCTTTGCCTTTTTATACTATAGTATGTGAAATTATAAATTAATTATTGAGTAGAAAATCATGTACTTAAATTATGATTAATATGTTTTCTATTAACTTCGAGGAGCTTTTATGGTGGATTGTATTAAAAACATGCAAAAGAATAACAAAAAATTTATAGATAATAATATGTATAATCCATTTTTATTAAAAGGGATGGAGGCTGCATTATATAGAATTGTTAAATCTATAAATGAGAGAGAAAAAATTGTCCTCTATGGATTTTATGATGTTGATGGTATTACGGCAATTTCCTTATTGATGTTAGTACTTAAGTTTCTAAATGCAGATGTAGAGTATTTTATACCGAGTAAAATAAGTGAAAGTCGTGATTTGGTTGAAAAAGATATTACAGATCATATAAAATATTTTGGACCAGGGCTTATAATAACTTTAGGGTGTGGCATAAATTCTTACAATGAAGTAGAACTATGTAAACACATTGGAATTGATGTTATTATTACAGATTATCATCAACCTATTAAATATGTTCCGAGTACTATTGTTGTTAATCCAAAACAAAAAGGATGTAAATATCCATTCGAAGGATTATGTACATCAGGAATTACTTTTAAGCTAGCTCAAGCAATTTCATCATATTATAAAATGGAATCTATAAACAAATATATGGACTTGGTAATGATAGGTACTATTTATAGCAAAACAAAGCTTGAAAGTGAAAACGAAATAATTGCAGACGTTGGTATAAAGCAACTAAAGTGTACAAACAATTATGGGATTTGTGCATTAATAAAAACTCACAATATTAAGATTATTGATGAAGACACAGTATTAAAGTTAGCATTAAAAGTAATGCCTACAATAAATCCTGTCGGAAGAATGGATAATGCTAAAATAGTTGTTGAGTTATTTATAACCTCAGATAAAAATAGGGCACTTCAGATATCAAAATATTTAGATAAAGAATCAAAGAATAGTGTTTTAACTTAATGAAGTACTTACATAATTTTTTCGTTGTATATATAAGACATTATAGTATATAATGTTTTGTACAAGTAAAAAATAAAAAGAATTTAAAGTTCGTCTGATTGTAGAATTTCATTTTATTTTAGGGGGAATAACCATGGATTTAAAGGATAGCATTAGAATAATAGAAAATTTTCCAAAAGATGGTATTAGTTTTAAAGATATAACTACATTATTGCAAGATGCAAGTGCACTTAAGTATACTATAGATAAAATGGTGTCATACTTAAAAGACAAACATGTAGATGTTATAGTAGGACCGGAAGCAAGAGGATTTTTATTTGGTGTACCTGTGGCTTATGGTCTTGGAGCAGGGTTTGTACCAGTTAGAAAACCAGGTAAGCTTCCTGCTGAGACTTTAGAAATTGAGTATTCACTTGAATATGGCACAGATAAACTTGAAATTCATAAAGATGCCATAAAGCCTGGACAAAGAGTTGTGATAGTAGATGATTTACTTGCGACAGGAGGTACAGTTGTAGCAGTAACAAAACTCATAGAGCAAATGGGCGGTATTGTTGTTTCCTTAAATTTTGTAATTGAGTTAACAGATCTTAATGGAAAAGGTAGATTGCATGATTATAACATAATGTCACTTGTAAAATATAATAAATAATATCTATTTAACTTAGTGAAGTGAGTTTTTAAATAAAATTGCATAAATCTACAAAATATTATATAATATTAGTAAAAAGTATTGGCTGGTTATTTAACCAGCCTTTGATTTTAGGAGTGTATAAGCCATGTTGGAAAAATTGTTACATAAAATTGAAAATAATTGTAATACTGTAGACAAAGATCTCATTATAAAGGCTTTTAATTTTTCTTATGCTGCGCATAAAGAACAAAAGAGAGAGTCGGGGGAGCCTTATATTGTGCACCCATTAGAAGTAGCATGTATACTAGCCGAAATGGGACTTGATACTAGCACAATTATTGCTGGCTTACTTCATGATGTAATTGAAGATACTGTATACACTTTTGAAGATATAGAAAAAGAGTTTAATGTAGAAGTTGCAAATTTAGTTGAAGGTGTAACTAAACTTGGTCTTATAAAATATAAGACTAAGGAAGAGGAACAGGCTGATAATGTTCGTAAAATGCTACTTGCTATGGCAAAGGATATTAGAGTTATACTTATAAAACTTGCAGATAGACTTCATAATATGCGCACATTAAAATATATGCCTCTTGCAAAACAAAAACAAAAGGCAAAAGAAACTTTGGATATTTATGCACCACTTGCTCACAGACTTGGAATGTCTAAGATTAAGTGGGAGCTTGAGGACCTATCTTTAAGGTATCTAAATCCAAATGAATATTATAATTTAGTGAGGAAAATTGCAGAAAAAAGAGTTGAGAGAGAAGCGAACATAAAAAATATAATACTGGAATTAAAGCATAATTTAAATAGTGTTGGAATAGAATCTGATATTGATGGTAGACCAAAACATTTTTACAGCATTTACAGAAAAATGGTTACTAAAAATAAGACTTTAGATCAAGTTTTTGATTTAACTGCTGTTCGAATCTTAGTTAAAGATATTGGAAGTTGCTATGCCGCACTTGGCATAGTACATACAGTTTATAAACCAATTCCAGGAAGATTTAAAGACTATATTGCAATGCCAAAACCAAATATGTACCAATCCTTGCATTCAACTGTAATAGGACCCCACGGAAAACCTTTTGAGATTCAAATAAGAACTTATGAAATGCACAAAACTGCAGAGTATGGTATAGCAGCTCATTGGAAATATAAAGAGGGCGCTGAAAATAATGAAGATGGAAATCTTGATTCTAAACTTTCCTGGTTAAAAGATATTCTTGAATGGCAAGGAGAAACTTTTGATGCTGAGGAGTTCATGGAAGGTTTTAAAATTGATTTGTTTTCAGATGAAGTTTTTGTGTTTTCGCCAAAGGGAGAAGTAATTAATTTGCCACTTGATGCGACTCCGATTGATTTTGCATACAGAATTCATACAGATGTAGGCCATAAGTGTATTGGTGCTAAGGTTAATGGAAAAATGGTACCATTAGAATATCATTTAAAAACGGGTGAGATAGTTGAAATTTTAACTTCACCTACTGCTAAGGGCCCTAATATCGATTGGCTTAATATTACTAAAAGTAATCAAGCTAAAAGCAAAATTAAATCTTGGTTTAAAAGGGCAAAACGTGATGAGAGTATTGAGAAAGGTAAAGAGTTATTAGAAAGAGAATCTAAAAGGCAAGAATATAATTTTGGGGAGATTGCTAAGGGTGATGCGATAGAAAAAATATACAAAAAATATAATTTTAGAACTTTAGATGATTTATTTGCTTATGTAGGAGTTGGAGATATTATGCCATCTACTGTAGTTAATAGATTAAGAGAAGTTTTTGAAAAGAAAAACAAAGAAAATATGACTGTTGAAGAAATTGAGCAAAATATAGCAAAAGGTACTAATAAAGATGAAAAAAAGAAAATGGATTATCAAGGGTTAATAGTTAAAGGTGAAGGAAATGTTCTTGTAAGGTTCGCTAAATGTTGTAACCCAGTTCCTGGAGATGCAATAATAGGATATATAACTAAAGGACGTGGAGTTTCTGTTCACAGACGGGATTGTAAGAACATTGAGGCACTTACAAAAAATGATGTAAACAAAGTGGTTGAGGTAAGCTGGGGAGCTTCTGAGGGAAAAGACTATATTACTGAAATTGAAATCAAAGCAGATGATAGATATGGTTTATTGTCGAACATAATGGAAGTAATAACACTTACAAAAACACAGTTATACTCAATAAATGCAAAAACTCTAAAAAATAATGTAGCTGTTATAAATATAAAACTTAAGGTTGCTGGTGTTGAAAATTTGAAAGAATTACTTAAGAAAATGAATAGATTGACTGGTGTAATAGAAGTTTATAGAATTAAAAACTAATTGAAAAGATCTATTTAATTTGGGAGATGAGTATTTATGAGAGCAGTAGTTCAAAGAGTTAAATCTTCAAAAGTTGAGATAGATGGAAAATTAATTAGTGAAATAGGTAATGGATTAAATGTATTGCTTGGAATATGTGAGGGTGATACACAAGAAGATATAAAATATTTAAGAGATAAAATATTAAATTTGAGAATTTTTGATGAAGACGGAAAAATGAATTTATCTCTATTAGATATCAAAGGAGAACTTCTTATAGTTTCTCAGTTCACATTATATGGTGATTGTAGAAAGGGAAGAAGACCTAATTTTATGAAAGCACTTGGTGGAGAACAATCTAAAATTTTATATATAGAATTTGTAAAGCAATGCAAAGAAGTGTTAGGTGAAGTTAAAACTGGAGAATTCGGAGAAGATATGCAGGTATATATACAAAACGATGGACCAGTAACACTACTGTTAGAGAGCAAGTAAAAGCTTTAGGAGGTATAAAATGGTAATAAAAAAAATTGTTACAGGAGTATATCAAGCTAACTGTTATGTAATAATGGATAAGAATACCAATGAAGCAATAGTAATAGACCCGGGTGGTAATGTGGATGATATTGTTAGAGTTATAGATTCCCTAAAGGCAAAGGTAAAATATATACTTTTGACACATGGACATTCAGATCATACATCAGGTGTTGCAGAGTTAAAATCTATAACAAAGGCAGTAGTATGTATAAGCAAAACAGATGAGGATCTTATTGCTAAAGGTGCTGAATTATTTGGACCTCTTATTGAAGAAGGAGCCGATAAATTATTAAAGGATGGAGATATAATAACTATATCCAACTTGAAGATTAAATGTATTGATACACCAGGACATTCTCCAGGAGGAATGAGTTTTTTAATAAATAATTCTGCTTTCACTGGGGATACTCTTTTTGAAGGTTCAATAGGAAGAACAGATTTAACTGGTGGAAATTTTAATGCTATAATTAATAGTATTAAATCAAAGCTTTTATGTCTTGATGATGAGACTATAGTGTATCCAGGCCACGGATCATATACTACAATAGGTAATGAAAAGTTATATAATTCATTTCTCACATGATTAATGTAGAGTAAAATAATACTAAAATATATACACTATATTTTATTAAGGAGTTAAAATGATTAAGGTAAAATTAAATAATGAACAATTTAATTATGATGTATATCAAATGATAAATCTATTCTATCTTTTACCTGATATTAAATTTGTAGAAGATGATTATGATTTTGATATTACCGTAAAAGAAGATACAATAGAAATCAAAAAAGAGTCTGAAATTTTTGTGTATACAATTAATAAGTCCAATAAAATTAAAGAAGAAGTTAAAAAAGCAGTGTTTTTGTATTTTTCAAAAAATACAACTAAGGAACTTCCATGGGGTACTTTAATAGGAATAAGGCCTTCTAAAAAAGCTCTTGAGCTTCTAGAAAATGGATTTTCTGATGATGCTATAATAGCAGATTTTAAAGATAAACATATTGTGAGAAAAGATAAGGCTCAACTTTGTATTGATGTTGCAAAGTTTGAAAAAAGCATTGTCAATAAAGATAAGAACAGTATAAGCGTTTATATTGGAATGCCTTTTTGTCCCACGCGTTGTGTATATTGTTCATTTGCCTCAAATCCGATTTCAAAATGTAAAGACATAGTAGATCCTTATCTTGATGCTTTATCTCATGAAATTAGTAGAATAGGTAACTATGTAAAAGAAAAAAAGCTTAATATAGAATGTGTTTATTTTGGTGGGGGAACCCCAACTTCTGTGAATGATGAGCAATTTAAATTTATTATGAAATGTATTTATGAAGCTTTTACAAAGCATAATGATGTTAAAGAATTTACAGTGGAATGTGGAAGACCAGATAGCATAACCATTTTAAAGTTGAAGACTATGAAAAAATATGGGGTAGATAGGATAAGTATCAATCCGCAAACTATGAATGATGACACATTAAAATTAATTGGGAGAAGTCATTCTGTAAATGATGTTATTGAAAAATTTAATATGGCTAGAGAATTAGGTTTTGACAATATAAACATGGATTTAATAGTAGGACTTCCAGGTGAAAAAATGTCACATATTATAAAAACATGTGATAAAATATTTGATCTTAAACCTGACAGTATTACTATTCATGGAATGACAATAAAAAGAGCCTCAAGGCTTCATGAAAATATGCTTAACAATTATAAATTCGTAATTCCAGCTCAAGATGAGTTAAATAAAATGTATGAGCTTACGGCTCAATTATCTAAAAAACTTGATATGAAACCTTATTATATGTACAGACAGAAAAATATGGTGGGAAGTATGGAGAATGTTGGATATACTAGGCTAGGTAAAGAGGGAATATACAATATTCAAATGATTGAAGAAAAACAAACAGTTATTGCACTTGGTGCAGATGCAGTTTGTAAAGTCGTTTTTCTTGAGGAGAACAGGCATGAAAGATTTGCTAATGTTAAAGATGTTCGTGAGTACATAAAAAGAGTAGATGAGATGATAGAAAAGAAGATTGTCTTGCTAGAAACTTTATATAACTAATATAATAGTAGTCTAATAATACATAGTAATAAATTATATAACTTAACAGAAAGTGTTAATATAATTAAGGTTAAGGAAGGAAGAAGATAAAAATGGCAGAATCATTAAATGGTTTAAAGAGAACCAATATGTGTGGTGATCTCAGAGAATCACACATATCAAACATAATAACAGTAATGGGCTGGGTTCAAAGGAAAAGAAACCTAGGAGGACTTATTTTTGTTGATTTAAGAGATAGAACAGGAATATTACAATTAGTGTTTGGCGAAGAAATAAATAAAGAAGCATTTCTAAAAGCTGATTTAGTAAAACCGGAGTATTGTATTGCGGTAACTGGTGAACTTGTTAAAAGACAATCACCAAATAAAAAGTTACCAACAGGACTTGTAGAGGTTAATAGTCAAAACATAAAGATATTATCTGAATCGGAAACTCCACCTATATACATAAAGGAAGGGCTGGATGCATCAGAAAATGTACGCCTAAAATATAGATATCTTGATTTAAGAAGACCAGATATGCAAAAAATATTTATGATACGTCATAAAACATCTAAAGTTGTTAGAGACTTTTTAGATGAGAATGGTTTTTTAGAAATAGAAACACCAATACTTACAAAAAGTACTCCTGAGGGAGCTCGTGATTATTTAGTTCCAAGTAGAAATTATCCAGGTAAGTTTTATGCACTTCCACAATCGCCACAATTGTTTAAGCAATTATTAATGGTGTCTGGATATGATAAGTACTTTCAAATGGCACGTTGTTTTAGAGATGAAGATTTAAGAGCTAATAGACAACCAGAGTTTACACAAATAGATATGGAAATGTCTTTTGTTGAAGAAGAAGATGTTATGGCTATAAATGAGGCCTTAATTAAAAAAGTATTTAAAGAAGTAATAAATGAGGATGTTGTGCTTCCTATAAAAAGAATACTTTATAAAGATGCTTTAGAGAAATATGGTTCAGATAAACCTGATTTAAGATTTAAAATGGAAATTAATAATATTACAAATGAAGTAAAAGATTGTGAATTTGTAGTATTTAAAAGTGCTATAGATAATGGTGGTTCAGTAAGAGCTATCAAGGTTGATAATGCTGCAGATATGGGAAGAAAGAAATTAGATAAATTAGGGGAATTTGTTAAAACATACAAAGCAAGAGGACTTGCGTATATAGCATGTAAAGAGGGAGGAATTAAATCACCTATAGCTAAGTTTTTGAGTGAAACTCAAATGCAGTCGATTTTAAATAAGGTTGATGCAAAAACTGGTGATTTAGTTCTTATAGTTGCTGATAAGGATAATATTGCGTTACATGCTTTAGGTGCTTTAAGATTGCAAGTAGCTAAAGAATTAGAAATATTAAAAGATAACAAGGAATTTAATTTTGTATGGGTTACGCAGTTCCCATTATTTGATTATAGTGAAGAAGAAAATCGATATATTGCAGCACACCATCCCTTCACAATGCCTATGGATGAAGATCTTAAGTATTTAGAGTCAGATCCAGGTAGAGTTCGTGCTAAAGCCTATGATATAGTATTAAATGGAGAAGAATTAGGCGGAGGAAGCATAAGAATACATAACTCGGAGCTCCAAGAAACTATGTTTAAAGTTTTAGGTTTTACTAGAGAAAAGGCATGGGCAAGATTTGGATTTTTACTAGAAGCATTTAAATTTGGACCACCACCTCACGGCGGCCTTGCTTTTGGGTTAGATAGAATGATAATGTTTTTAGCAGGAACAGATAATATTAAAGATGTAATTGCATTTCCAAAAAATCAAAATGCTTACTGTCCAATGAGTGAAGCTCCAAACATGGTCGATGACAAACAACTCAAAGAACTTGGTATTTCAAAAACAGAGGAAAAGTAGAATACTGATTGTTATTTATGTTAATGTGCCTATATTATGTATGGGAGTGGTGAAATGACAATGGTCAAAGATAAACCAATGGATGATGAGCATATGAAAAATATTCAAGTAAGATTAAGAAAAATTGAAGGTCAGGTTAAAGGTATAGAAAAGATGGTTACAAGTGAAGCTTGCTGCAAAAACATATTAGTTCAGGTTGCTGCTGTAAGAGCTGCCATGAATAAAGTTGGTGGGCTTGTACTTGAAAGATATACTAAGAAGTGTCTTGTTTGTGAGGATAATGAGGAAGAAAAAGAAAAGATTGAAGAACTTGTCTCAACTTTCATGATGTTTTTAAAATAAAAAAATAAAGAAGTAAAATTTGAAATCAAATTTTACTTCTTTATTTTTTTGAAAATGGTACTTATGGATGCTACAAGTACTATTCCAACAGCAATTGCACCAGCACTAAATAATGTTTCGGCTCCTTTAGCTAATGCAACATTAAGGTTACCTTTCACTGCTTCAAGAGTAGCATAGTACATACCACCACCAGGCACAAGGGGTATAATTGCACAAATTGTAAACATAGTTACAGGATTTTTATATATTCTAGCCATTATTTCTGAGTATATGCTTCCAACCATTGAAGCGAGAAATAATGAAAAAACAATGGATGGTTGTAGTCTTCCGGAAATAAGGTAAGTTAGCCAGGCAAGTCCACCTCCAAGTGATGCAATAATTAAAAGTTTACCACGAATATTAAAAAGTATTCCAAAACCAAGAGAACTTAAAAAAGCATAAAAAGAATTAAGGATCATATAAGAGTACCTCCAAATAGCAAGAACCATATTTTAAAAACTATACTTGTTCCAGAAGATATTGCAATGGCTATGAATAATGCTTCTATTGACCTAGATATTCCTGAAACTAAATCACCTGCCATAGTATCTCTTATAGCATTTGTTATAGCAATACCAGGTACTAGAAGCATAATAGATCCTATTATTATAGTATCCATATTACCAACTAAGCCTAAAGAAGTAGCTATTAGAGCTATGAATGCAGCCAATGCACCACTAAGCATATTTTTAAGAAAGCTATTTACTTCTAATTTGTCTAGACATAAACTTAAACAATTAATTAATGCTCCAATTATAAAGGCCACAAAAAAATCTTTATAATTTCCACCAAAAACAAGTGTAAAAAATCCAGCACAACATGCGGAAAAAAAGGTTGTTGTTTTTTGTGAATAAGCTGGTAAATTATTAATGTACTCAATTTTTCCCCTTATATCTTCTATAGATAAAGGGTTTATTACTAATTCTCTAGACAGATTGTTGATCATAGAAACTTTACTAAGATTAACTGTTCTAATATTTATTCTTCTAATTAATGAGATTGTCTGATTCTCGCTATTAGTTATAGAAATCATAATGCCAGTAGGCGTAACAAAACTTTCTGTATGTGGTATACCATAGGATTTACATATCATAGTAATTGTTTGTTCAACTCTATAAGTTTCCCCACCATTTTCTAATATAATTTTACCTGCTTCAGCAGCTATATGAATGATATCATCAATATACATGGTCCCTCCTTAAAATATAATTATTTTATATTATTGTTGAATAAATAAGTAATAAACAATTGATTTTTATAGTACATAATAATATTAAAATTGCTCTATTAGTATATACCATAAATTCGTTAAATCATTATAAGTTGGAAAATTAAATTAAATTATTTATTATTTGTTATTAAACGTATACATAAATAAATGAACTTTATATTATGTGTTTATTGCAATTGATATGCAATTGCAATAAACACATAATATAAAAAATTCAGAAGATTTAGGAAAAACTTTCGTGTTTTAGTTGATAAATAACCTATTAAATTTTATAATATAAATATGATATACATTTTTATTTGTTATAATGTTGTATTTATATTAACATAATACTATTTTAGCTATTAGTTTAAGACATGAGAGGAAGGTTATAAACATGGAAGAATACTTAAAAAACAGTGATCCAAAGATTTACGAGATTATACAAGAGGAAAACACAAGACAAGAGGATCATATCGAACTAATTGCCTCTGAAAATGTCGTTAGTAGAGCTGTACTTGAAGCTAATGGTTCTATACTAACTAATAAATATGCAGAAGGGTATCCTAGTAAAAGATATTATGGAGGTTGTGAAGTAGTTGATAAAATAGAAGATCTAGCGCGTACGCGAATTAAAGAACTCTTTGGCGCAGACCATGCTAATGTTCAACCTCATTCAGGATCTCAAGCTAATATGGCTGTATACTTTGCTATGCTTAAACCAGGAGATACTGTGCTAGGTATGAATTTGAGCCATGGTGGACATTTAACTCACGGAAGTCCAGTAAATTTTTCAGGAAAGTTGTACAACTTCGTTCCTTATGGAGTTGACTTAGAGACAGAGAAAATAGACTATGAGAAGGTAAGGGCTTTAGCTAAGGCAAATAATCCTAAAATGATAGTTGTTGGGGCGTCTGCCTATCCAAGAACTATAAACTTTAAATTGTTTAGAGAAATTTGTGATGAAGTTAATGCATATATGTTTGTAGATATGGCACACATAGCAGGACTTGTTGCGACAGGAGCACATGAGTCTCCAGTACCTTATGCAGATTTTGTTACTACAACTACTCATAAGACTTTAAGAGGCCCTAGAGGTGGAGTAATATTATGTAAAGAAAAATATGCAAAAGCAATAGATAAATCTATTTTTCCTGGGATGCAAGGTGGACCTTTAATGCATACAATAGCAGCAAAAGCAGTTTGCTTTGGTGAGGCACTTAAGCCAGAATTTAAAGTTTATATTGATCAGGTGGTTAAAAATGCAAAACTACTTGGAACGGAACTTCAAAAATATGGTTTTAGATTAGTGTCAGGTGGTACAGATAATCATCTTTTACTTATAGAACTAACAAATAAAAACATTACAGGAAAAGAAGCTGAAAAACTATTGGATCTTGTTGGAATTACTGTAAATAAAAATACAGTACCAAATGAAACTTTAAGTCCATTTGTAACAAGTGGAATAAGAATTGGTACACCAGCTGTAACTACAAGAGGGTTTAAAGAAGAAGAAATGAAAAAAATAGCTGAGCTCATAAATGAAACTATAGAAAATAGAGAAGGAAATTTAGTACCGATTAGAGAGAAAGTAAAAGAGTTATGTAGCAAATTTCCACTATATTAGGATAGTATGTAAACAAAATCAAAGAAAACAATTAATGAGATATATCTAGGTTTTATCAATTAATAATAGAGAGATAGTAGATACCTAGGTTTAAAGGGTATTGCTAATCTCTCTATTGTATTTTCTAATTAGCATATAGCTACAGGAAGGCATCATATAATACATTCTAACATTAGTGCCTATATGTTAACTAGGTTTGTTACAACTATAAAGAACGGGATATAACGCTAATGTATATGATAGTGAGCAGACTTAATTATATTGCCTCATATTTTCCTATAATATATTAGATATAAGCATTGGTATAAATAAATTAACGACAACCGTATTTAATAGTACAGCATAAAATAGTGTAAAATTGTTTTAGGAATAATTATAAGTTTATTTCTATTGACGTAAGCTACTGATATAATTATGCAGATTAAAGAAATTAGTAGTTATAAAACTCTAAAGGAATACTAGGAGGATGAATTATGATTGACTCACATGTACATACAGAATTTTCTGAAGATTCTCAAATGAAGATTAAGAATGCGCTTGAACATTCAAGAAAGAATAATATAGGCATGACGTTTACAGAACATCTAGATTTAAAATTTTCAAAAGGTACAGATATAACTTTTGATATAGATAAATATTTTAATGATTATGAAAAGTATAGGAGTAGTAATCTTATGCTTGGAGTTGAAGTGGGTATGCAACCAAATTGTATAGAAGAAAATAGAAATATAGTAAAAAGATATCCTTTCGACTATGTAATTGGGTCTATTCACATAGCTATGGGAGAAGATATATATTATCCAAAATTTTATGATGGTAAAACTAAGAAAGAAGCTTTTGAAAAATATTTTTCAAGTATGCTTGAGTGTGTAAAACAATACGACTTTATTGATAGTTTAGGTCATATTGATTATATATCTAGATATGCTACTTATAATGATAATGAAATTAACTATAATGAGTTTACACAATGTATAAGCGATGTGATAAAAGCTGTATTATATAACGGTAAAGTAATGGAGGTTAATACTCGAAGATTGGGTAATAAGCAGGCGTATATTAACTTGATTAATATTTATAAGACATATAACCAAATGGGCGGAAAGTATGTAACCATAGGGTCTGATGCTCATCATTTTGAGGACATAGGCAATAACTTTAAAGAAGCTATAGAAATATGTAAGTTATGTAACTTAAAACCAGTGTATTTTAAAAAAAGAAAAATGGAGTATATGGATAAATAAAATATATTTTGTTGTTTACAATATATATTAGACTTCAAGTAATGCCCGTAGCAATAATGACTCCAATAATTGATGAAAAATATGGTGGTGATAGTCTAGTTGCATCACAATGTGTATTTATAACTACAATAATTTCAGAAATTACTATCCTTATAATGATATTATTTTTATAGAAAATATCAACTAATAAAAATGGAGGCTTTATAAATGAAAAGTAATTATACAGCAAATTTAGAAAATGGTATTGAATCTTTACAGACTCAAGGTGCATTTTTAACGGTGAAATCTGGTGAGAAGATTAATACTATGACAATAGGTTGGGGAAGCGTGGGATGTATATGGAATAAACCTATATTCACAGTTATGGTAAGAAAATCTAGATTCACACACGAACTTATGGAAACTTCTGATAATTTCACTGTAAGTATACCCTTAAGTAAGGGTTTAAAAAATGCATTAATGGTATGTGGAACTAAATCGGGACGAGACATTGATAAGTTTAAGTCATGTAACTTAACTTTAGTAGATAGCAAAAAGGTTGACACACCAATAATTGCTGAGTGTGAACTCCATTATGAATGTAAAATTGTATATAAACAGGAGATGAATTTAGAGTTTCTTTCAAAAAATATTCTTGAAAACTCGTATAAGGATGGAAATTATCATACTTTCTATTATGGAGAGATAGTAGATTCTTATATTAAATAAGAAAGTTAAATAAACAACTAAAAATAGTACATTAAATTCAATGTACTATTTTTAGTTGTTTATTTAATTACACCTTTTATACATCAAAAAGAGTTTTTTTCATGTTTTCATATTTTCGAATATAGTAGTCTTTTTTCAAAGAAATTTTATTTAAGGCATAAGCTAATATATTAATTTCTGAGTAAGTATTATATAACCCAAAACTAATTCTAACCATTCCAGGATGGGATAAATCAGGGTTGTTGACTCTCTTAATTAGAAATTCATTAGAAATATTTAACAGCTTAACAATGTAAGGCTGAGCGCAAAAACACCCACTTCTTACAGAAATACCCCATTCATATGAAAGAATTTTAGCAACTAACTCATGATGAATTCCACAAATATTAAATGGAATTATACTTACCCTGTTTGTCATTTTAGAAGTGTCACAATATATTTTCAAGTTTGGTATATTTCTTATTTGAGAAATGGCGTAGGTAGTTAGATTTCTTTCAGTGCGGTCTACATTATTCATACCAATTTTATTTAATGTCTTAATAGCAGATATTAGAGCAATTGAACCTATTACGTTTGGAGAGCCTGCCTCATGTCTTTGAGGAGAATCATTCCATTTTATAAAATCATGAGTAACAATATCTACTGTTCCACCGCCTACCATATCAGGTTCACACTTGTCTAAAATACTTTTAGGTCCAACTAGTACGCCAGTACCAAAAGGAGCATACATTTTATGAGCAGAAAAAATTAAAAAATCTATATTATATTCTGCATTATTATTACTCATAATAATAGGAGCATGAGGTACTAATTGTGCACCATCAACAAGTAATTTTGAACCAAATTTGTGAACTAGTTTAGCTATATCATAAATTCGGTTTTTATAGCCTGTAATATTTGAAGCACCTGTAACTGTGACTAGTCTTATACAACTATAATATTTATTTAATTTATCTTCTAAGTCATCTATTGACAACATTCCATCTTCATCAATTGATATATAATCTACAATAAATTTATCTCTCCAAGGTAGATCATTTGAGTGATGTTCCATATCTGTTGTTAATATAACATTTTTTTTGCTGGTTCTAGCAATAGATTAGAAAGCTTATTAAATGCTTCTGTAGAATTTTTAACATAAATAACAGTATTATTAAAATCAGCATTAACAAATTTCATTACAACATTTCTAGAGTCATCATATAATTTTGTAGTTAGTTGAGACTTATATCCTTCACCACGATGAATGGAGGAATACCATGGAGCAAAATCAATAATATCTTCCATAACGGATTTAAAAGGTGGTGTAGTTGCTGCATTATCAAAATTAATTGCAGTAACATACTCCCCAGATATAAGCGGTACCTTTTTATTTACGCCAAGTATCAAATCTCTGTAGCTTGGACTATTATTTTTAATTGACATGATAGTCCTCCTCTTAAAATTAATCACAGTGTATAGTATTAATTTTAAGAGAAAAAGGTGATTAAAGAATAACTATATTAAGTTATTCTTTATGCATTAACTATTTCATAAGCTGCATCTGAGTCAACAGTGGTCTGCTCGCCAGTAATCATATTTTTTATTGTAACTGTTTTATTTTGTACTTCCTCATCACCTATTAGAATTGCAAATGGAATACCTAATTTATTTGCATATCCAAGTTTTTTTACTATTTTAGCATCTTCAAGGTATATTTCCGTGATTATGCCCTTATCTCTTAAAGTGTTTGCAAAAGAAATTCCAGAATCAATATTATCATTTAGTGATATTACTAGTACTTTTGTTATACAAGTCTTATCATTTTTTTTAAAGAATCCGACTTCATTTAACTGATAAAATAAACGAGTAAGACCAATTGAAATTCCTACTCCAGGTAGTTTCTGCTTTGTATAATATTCTGCCAAATTATCATATCGTCCACCAGAGCAAACAGACCCTATTGAAGGATATTCATTTAAAAACGTTTCGTAAACTGTTCCTGTGTAATAATCAAGACCTCTAGAGATTTTCAAATCTATTTTAATATTGTCATCAGGAACTCCAAACAGTTTTACGTATTTAATGACTGTTGTAAGTTCACTTATGCCAGATTTAAAGTTATCATTAGAAATATTTAAATCCTTTAATAATAATAAAATATCATTGTTACTTCCTGTTATATTAATAAATTCAAGAATTTTTTCTACAACGTCGGTACTCAAGCCACTTGTTAATAGTTCAGCAGTTGCAGTTGATACTCCAATTTTATCTATTTTATCTATTATTCTTAAAACATCAGATTTATCTTCAATTTCTAGATCCTCAAAAAAACCATTTAAGAGTTTCCTATTGTTTATTTTTATTGTGAAATCTTCAAAACCAAGATTATTAAATATTGAATAAATAATACTTGGTATTTCAGCGTCATTCAAAATGCTTAAACTATTGTTGCCAACAATATCAATGTCACATTGGTAGAATTCACGAAAGCGTCCTTTTTGATTTCTTTCTCCTCTATAAACTTTACCAATTTGGTATCTTCTAAATGGGAAAATTAATGAATTATAATTTTGCGCTACATACCTTGCGAGTGGAACAGTTAAATCAAACCTTAGGGACAAATCATTAGTACCCTTTGAGAATCTATAAATTTGTTTTTCAGTTTCTCCTCCACCTTTTGCAAGTAGAATTTCTGATTTTTCTATTACGGGTGTATCTATGGGCATAAATCCAAAACTTTCATATGTTTTTCGTATATTATCTGATAATTTGTTGAACTGAATTTGGTCAGTTGGTAATAACTCCATAAATCCAGGTAAAATTGATGGTTTTACAATTCCATTTTTCATTTTTAATACCTCCTATAAAAATATAAAAAACCCAACGTAAATGGCGCACCTACGTGGGTGGTAATCCTTTAAAGTGGTTTTAATTATACTATATATAATTAAATACTTCAAGGATGAATATAAATTTAGTTTTGATACAACTTCATAATCATACTTGATATATAATACTGAGCATTCAAGAGAAATAGGCCTGCTAATATTGAATAAATCGATAATATGGTGTATAGATGAAAAAAATATACGAAATCTGTATTATTTATACTTGACAAGATTACTAGGGTTTGATACTATGAACTTAGAAAGTATAGTAAAATACTCTACATTAACTATAGCACAGAATAAGAGCTTACTTTGATGTAAGTAAAAATATATACTTAGGTAATTTAAGAACTTCAGTATGAGTGTAACTCTTATTCTGAAGTAGTTAATTTGTATCACATTAGGTTGTGATTAATAACATTGTAGGTGATGATTAAGGGAGTGATTATGTGAAGTTATCTACGAAAGGGAGATATGGGGTTAAAGCTATGGTTGATTTAGCAATAAATTATGGAGAACAACCTGTATCTATAAAATGTATATCTGAAAGACAAGGTATTTCTGAATGTTATTTAGAACAATTATTCTCATCCCTTCGAAAAGCTAAACTTATTAAAAGTGTGAGGGGAGCTCAAGGTGGTTACATTCTTAATAGACCACCAGAGGAAATAACTATATATGATGTTATTAATGTGCTTGAAGGACCAATAGAAATTTCTACTTGCCTTGAAGACGAAGAGTGCACTAATATTGATTACTGCGCTACTAGATTATTATGGAAGAAAATCAAAAATAGTATAGATAGTGTAACTACTTCAATAAATTTAAAAGATATTGTATCTGATTACAACAAAATGACATTAATTAAAGGAGTGAAAGATAATGAATAAATCAATTTACATGGATCACGCGGCAACTACATATGTTAAACCAGAAGTTTTGAAAGAGATGCTTCCTTATTTTACAACATACTTTGGAAATCCTTCTTCTATATATTCTCTAGCAAGAGAAACTAAAAAGGCAATTGATATTGGACGAGATAAGGTTGCAAAAGCTATAAATGCCGATTCAAATGAAATATTTTTTACAAACGGTGGTTCAGAATCTGATAATTGGGCTATAAAGGGAATAGCTTCGGCATATAAAAAAAAGGGAAATCATATTATAACAACAGTTATTGAGCATCATGCTGTACTTCATACTTGCGAGTACTTAGCTAAAAATGGTTTTGATATTACATATTTACCAGTTGATGAATATGGATTTATTAGTATCAAAGATTTAGAGAATGCAATTACAGACAAAACAATATTAGTATCAGTAATGTTTGCAAACAATGAAATTGGGACAATAGAACCAATAAAAGAAATAGGAGCATTATGTAGAAGTAAAAAAATAATTTTCCATACTGATGCAGTTCAAGCTGTAGGACATATTCCAGTAGATGTTAAAGAAATGAACATAGATTTAATGTCACTTGCTGGGCATAAATTTTATGGACCAAAGGGTATAGGAGCTTTATATATAAAAAAAGGTATTAAAATCGATAATTTAATACATGGTGGTGGACAAGAAAGAACTAAACGTGCAGGTACAGAAAATGTAGCTGGTATAGTTGGAATTGGTAAAGCTATTGAAATAGCTGTTGAGAACATGGAAGAAAATAATAAAAAGTTAGTTTATTTAAGAGATAAACTTATGAATGGATTATTAAAAGTACCTTACACAAGACTTAATGGACCAAGAGGAGAAAAAAGACTCCCTGGAAATTCTAATACATGTTTTAGGTTTGTTGAAGGTGAATCTATATTATTAATGCTAGATGCAAAAGGTATTGCGGCATCAAGTGGAAGTGCTTGTACATCTGGTTCTTTAGATCCATCTCACGTGCTTCTTGCAATAGGCCTTCCTCATGAGATAGCTCATGGTTCGGTAAGATTAACTTTGGGTGATGCTACTACTGAGGAAGAAGTAGACTTTGTTATAGAAACACTTCCAAAGATTATTAAAAGATTAAGGGATATGTCACCCTTATATGATGACTTTTTAAAGAAAGGGGAAAAATAATATGAATTACAGTGCAAAGGTTATGGATCATTTTACAAATCCAAGAAATGTAGGAGAAATTGAAAATGCTAGTGGTATTGGTGAAGTTGGTAACGCTAAGTGTGGAGATATAATGAAAGTTTATTTAAAAGTAGAAAATAATATAGTAGCAGATGCAAAGTTTAAAACTTTTGGTTGTGGATCGGCTATAGCATCATCAAGTATGGCAACAGAACTTATTAAAGGTAAATCAATAGATGATGCATGGAAATTAACAAATGTAGCTGTAGCTGAGGCACTAGATGGTCTTCCAGCAATAAAAATGCATTGCTCAGTACTTGCTGAAGAAGCTATTCACTTGGCAATAAATGATTATAGAAAAAAAGCCGGACTTGAAGAATTTGAATATAAAGGAAAAGATGGTCATGGTGAAATAAACGAAAAATAGGTGATATTATATGAAAAAAAAAGTAGTTATTGGAATGAGTGGTGGAGTAGATAGTTCTGTAGCAGCATATCTTTTGAAAGAGAAAGGGTATGAAGTTATAGGAATTATGATGAAACTTTCTCCAGATAATCCTGATTATGAAGAAAATGAAGGCGGATGTTGTTCTATTTCAGCTGCAAATGATGCAAGACGTGTAGCTGATGTATTAGATATACCTTTTTATGTTATGAACTTTAAGGATGCCTTTAAAACAAATGTTATTGACAATTTTATTGACGAATATATGCAAGGCAGAACACCTAACCCATGTATTGTTTGTAATAAAAATATTAAATTCAAAGAGTTTTTAAGAAAAGCTGAGGCACTTGGAGCTGATTATATAGCTACAGGTCATTACGCGAAAATTGAAAAATGTGATGATAGATTTGTATTAAAAAAATCAGAAGATGATAAAAAAGATCAAACTTATGCCTTATATACTTTAAATCAAGAGCAATTAAGTCACACTTTAATGCCTTGTGGTGATTATTCCAAACCTGAAATACGTAAAATAGCAGAACGAATAGGCTTACAAGTTTATAAAAAAAAGGACAGCCAAGAAATCTGTTTTATACCTGACAATGACCATGGAGCTTATATAAAAAAATATAGTGGTAGAGATATAAAACCAGGAAATTTTGTTGACAAACAAGGTAAAATTGTTGGAAAACATAAAGGTATAGTTTACTATACTATAGGACAACGAAAAGGACTAGGTATAGCAGTAGGTAAGCCAATTTTCGTTAATGATATTAATCCTATAACTAACGAAGTAGTAATAGGAGACGAAGAGGGAATTTTCAAAACTGGACTTATAGCAAAAGACTTAAATTTCATTCTGTTTGATAAACTAAAATCAAATTTAAAGGTAACTGCTAAAATTAGATATTCGGCAAAACCACAGTCAGCTACTTTAATCCCTTTAGAAAATGATAGAGTAAAGGTTGTTTTTGATGAGAAACAAAGAGCTATAACTAAAGGTCAATCAGTAGTTTTCTATTTAGAAAACTTAGTAGTTGGTGGGGGAATTATCGAGAAAATTTTATAAATATAACATAAACGAGCTATTTTTAGAGGCTATTTATGGGGAGGGGTATCTAGTTAAATATTAGGTACCCCTCTAAATTTATAGCAAACAATTGTTAATATTATAAGTATCAACAGTTTTATTATAAAAAAGGAGCAAATCTATGATGTATAGTGAGAAGGTTATGGAACATTTTTATAGCCCAAGGAATATGGGAGTATTAATTGATGCAAATGGAATTGGAGAAGCTGGAGATCCTAAATGCGGGGATATAATGAAGATTTACATCAAAGTTGAAAATAATATAGTAACCGATGTTAAATTTAAGGCATTTGGATGTGGCTCGGCTATAGCCTCGTCAAGCATTGCTACTGAGCTTATAAAGGGAAAAACATTAGAAGATGCATGGAAACTAACAAACAAATCAGTTATTGAAGCTCTAGAGGGATTACCTGTAATTAAGGAACATTGTTCTGTTCTCGCAGAACAAACTATACATAATGCAATAAATAATTACAGAAAATCACAAAAACTTAAGCTATGGGAAGGCAATTTAAAGTAAATTAAAGCAAATAAAAAGGTAACTATATTAGGGTTTAACTAATGCAGTTACTTTTTTATTTTTAATATATCTAATTTTAATTTCTTAATGTAGTCTCTATTTTATCGTTTATTGTATTAATATCTATTGAACTACTTATATTCTTATTATTAATATTATATTTTTCTTTGAGTTTTAGAATCCGATATACGCTTTCATTGAGTCTGCTTTCTGATATTGTTTTGTCTTTTACAGCCTGTTTAAGTGAATTAATTACTTTTATTTCATTGCTATATCCATGGCATACTAAGATAATATCACTTCCGGCATTAAAAGATTTAACGGCAGCTTTACCAATGTCATTATATTTTATAATAGCTCCCATAGTCATATCATCAGTGATGACTACTCCAGTAAATTTTAAAGACTTTCTTAATATACTAGTTATAACAGTTTTTGACATACTAGCTGGATTATTAGCATCTATTTTGTTAAGCAATATATGGGATACCATAATAGCATCTGCATTATTTTTAATAGCTTCTTTAAAAGGTATAAGTTCAAAATTATTTAGTGTTGTTAAATCTTTACTCACTATGGGAAGACCTATATGAGAATCAACAGATGTGTCTCCATGTCCAGGGAAGTGTTTTATAACAGGAATTATATTGTTATCTCGCATTCCATTCATGGTTCTAATGCCTAATTTGCTTACAATGCCTGGATTACTCCCCAATGACCTGTCTCCAATTACAGGATTATTAACATTACTATTTATATCTAGAACAGGAGCAAAATTCATGTTAAAGCCAAAATCATTTAGTTCTTCAGCAATTGTTTTTCCAATATTGTAACTTAAATTACTATTATTGCTTTTCCCTATAGATTTATTTGTTGGAAAATTATTAATTTCATTTGGCATTCTTGATACACGCCCACCTTCTTCATCTACAGATATAAATAAAGGAGTTTTATTTTGAAAATCACTAGTTTTTAGTGAATTAGTTAGATTAACTAATTGCTTGGAATTATCTACATTTGTTTTAAACAAAATAATACCACCAACTTTATGGTTTTTAATCAAATTATTTATATTGTTAGTAATTGTAAAACCATCAAGTCCTACAATTACTAACTGCCCAATTTTATCATCCAAACTCATAGTATTTATTTTATTCTTTACTGCGTCAATCTTTTTAATTTGTGAGTTCTTAGCTATGCTTTTAGACTTAGTATTTGCTACATTACATCCAGTTAAAAACAAACTGAATATTAAAAATATGCTTATAATTAATCTTTTCATATTTAAATCACACCGCCTCTTAAACAAAATGTATACTTTGTTAATATTAAAATCCATCAATAACTATACTATTTTAAATATATATATTCAATATATATATTCATTTTATGTAATAATTATTAAACTAATTGGAAAACATAATTACAAATAAAAATAATTAAATTGTTTTCAATTAGGAGATAATATGTTTAAAAGTAAAGATTTTATATTTATGGATGTTGTAAGTGTAGAAGGAAAAAAAATTGGGTTTATTAAAGATCTGCTTGTAGATTTTAATAAAGGTAAAGTAACAGGGTTTGTGATATCTCCCTATAAATTATTTCATAAGAATTTGAGCGTATTGAAAGAGGATATTGTATATTTTAATAAACATATGGTAGTTAAAAAAGTAGGGAAAAATAAACAATTATGTTTGCATAGTTTTATTAACATGGATGTAATTGACAAATGCAAAAATGTATTTGGTATGGTGGAGGATATTACTTTTACATATGATACCTTCAGTATAAAGGGAGTCATAGTATCATCTGGGTTTATTACAAATCTACTTAGAGGTAAAAGAATAATGCTAATAAATGAACTTATACTTGGAGAAGAGAATATACTTTATATTCCAAGTTGTGATGAATATTCTTTTAAAAGTATGGCACATAATTTTTTCGTAGAAGGTAAAGCAAATGAAAAAAATTAATTTAAAAAAATTCGTGATTTCTATTATATGCGTTATTGTCTTTATATTTCTTATGTCTATTGCAATTAGAATACCTATAATTAAGCAGTTAATAAATTTAATATTTATTTCATTCATTGTTGCTTATATATTAAAACCACTATATATGCTTTTGATTAGAAAAGGCGTAAATAAAAAGGCTGCTTCTTCATTAATAATAATTGGGTTAGTTGGTTTGATATTATTAACATTCATGGTGGTAATTCCGTCAATATTTAGAGAGAGTTTGCACATAAATAAAGCAATAAATGATTTAGGAAAATATTTGACTGATGCAAATATGAAAATAAAAGTATTAGGAACTAACAAAATTATGAATGGCATCATTAATACTGTATATCACAAATCCAATATTCAAATACTTGCACTATTTAATAAATTATTAGATTCTATTATGGGACTTGGTGAAAATTTATTAACTTACATGGTTGCGCCTTTAATAATATATTACTTTTTATGTGATAGTGAAAATATGATAAACAAGGCATTAATAGTTTTTCCACCTGAGAGTAGAAATGTAATAAAAAAAATTATAGAAGATATTGATAAAGTTTTAGGAAGATATATTATAAGTCAACTTATATTATGTGGGATTATAACTATTGCAACTTTTTTCATATTAATTTATATGAAAATTGATTTTCCACTAATTCTTTCTTTAATTAATGGAATATTTAATATAATTCCTTATTTTGGGCCTATATTCGGAATAATCCCTATAGCATTAATAGCATTATTAGCATCTCCAAAAATAGCTTTGTATACAATATTGTGGCTTTTTGTACTTCAACAAATTGAAGGAAGTTTATTATCTCCCAAAATAATAGGAGATAGTATAAGTATGCATCCTTTGACAGTAATACTATTATTAATGATAGGAGGAAAAGTTGGAGGTATTCTAGGTATGATTTTAGCAGTTCCATTAGGAGTAGTGTTTAAAGTTATATATGAAGATATAAATTATTATTTATTTTAATTACAACAAATACATTTTTGCTTTTTTAATTGTTATAATTAAAATGTTAATAACTAAAAATCAACATATACATTTTAACATTGACAACATTTATATTATTATTTATAATTTAACTATGTAGAGTTGTTAAGAGAAAACATTCTATTCATAATAAGTATAGGTTATACTAGGTAATGATAAGAATTAGTAAATATGTTTAATCATTTAGAGAGGAAGTGGATGGTGTAAACTTCTTGATATATATATATTGAAGCTATCTTTGAACCTTATGTTGTTGAGAGATATTGTTTGATAATTAATAATTTTTAATTATGAAGTAATATAATTAGGGTGGTAACGCGGAAAACTTTCGTCCCTTGTTTTAGGGAAATGAAGGTTTTTTTATATTTATGCATATACAATTAATCGGAGGAGATATTATGGAAAAATTAGGGCTGAATGAAATTAGGGAATCTTTTCTAAGCTTTTTTGAGAGTAAAGGACATCTTAGATTAGAAAGTTTTCCTCTAGTACCAAAGAATGATAGCAGTTTATTACTTGTAAACGCAGGCATGCAACCGCTTAAACCATATTTTACTGGAATTAAAACACCACCTAATGTTAGAATAACTGATTGTCAAAAATGTATTAGAACAGGAGATATTGAAAATGTAGGCAAGACATCAAGGCATGGTACTTTTTTTGAAATGCTTGGTAACTTCTCATTTGGCGATTATTTTAAAAAAGAGATTATTCCATGGTCATGGGAATATGTAACAGAGGTTTTAAACATACCAAAAGAAAATTTGTACATAACTATATATTCAGAAGATGATGAGGCATTTAATGAATGGAGCAAAACTGATATTGATCCTTCACGTATTTTCAGACTAGGAAAAGAAGAAAATTTTTGGGAAATAGGTCAAGGCCCTTGTGGACCAAGTTCAGAGCTTCATTATGATCGTTTTGCAGAACTAGGACAAATAAGAACTGAAAATGACTTTATTAAAGCTGGCAATGAAGATAGAGTAATAGAGTTTTGGAATTTAGTGTTTACTCAATTTAATAAAGATGAGAAAGGTAACTACAACAAATTAAAAAATCCAAATATAGATACAGGAATGGGTCTTGAGAGAATATCTGCAATAATGCAGGGTACAGATAGTATTTTTGAAATAGATACAATAAAAAGTATTTTAGAAGAAGTTTCGAAGGTTTCAGGTGTGAAATTAGGTGAAAGCAACTTACAAGACATATCTTTAAAAATTATAACAGATCATGTTAGAAGCACAACATTCATGATAAGTGATGGTGTCCTTCCCTCTAATGAGGGCAGAGGATACGTTCTTAGACGGTTAATTAGAAGAGCAGCAAGGCATGGTAGACTACTTGGAATTAAAAACATCTTTTTACATGATCTTTGTGCTACAGTTATCAAAAATTCATGTAAAGCATATCCAGAGTTAAAAGAAAAATCTTCATATATAAAAAAAATTATAAAAATTGAAGAAGAAAGATTTTTAGAGACATTAGATTCTGGCATGGATAAATTAAAAGTTTATATACAAGAACTTGAAAGTAATGATAATAAGATTTTAAGTGGAGATAAAGCTTTTAAATTATATGATACATATGGTTTCCCATATGAACTTACAGAAGAAATATTGCAGGATGCAGGAATAAAAATTGATTTAGAGAGATTTAACATTGAAATGCAAAACCAAAGACAAAGAGCAAGAGATGCTAGGGGACAGTCAAATTATATGGGTAACGGAGAAAATGCATTGAATTTAATCCCTAAAAGCATAGAAACAAAGTTTGATGGTTATGATAGAGTTGAACTAAAATCAAAGGTAAAGTTTTTAATTAATGGAGAAGAGATTATTACGCAATTATCTAAGGACTCTAAAGGAATTATTGTAACTGAAGTTACACCTTTTTATGCTGAAATGGGTGGACAAATTGGAGATAAAGGAACAATATTTAATGATAATTTCAAAGCTGAAGTCTATGATTGCAAGAAAAATGCAGCAGGTAAGATAGTACACTTTGTTAAAATACTTAAAGGAACATTGTTAGCAGATGAACTAGTAACACTTAAGGTTGATAAGAATAGAAGATCTGCGATTAGTAAAAACCATACTGCAACTCACATGCTACAAGAAGCATTAAAACAAATTTTAGGAGAGCACGTTCATCAATCAGGTTCTTACGTAAATGAAGACAAATTAAGATTTGATTTTACTCATTTTTCTGCACTAACGCAAGAAGAAATTATTAAAGTTCAACAGATTGTCAATGACAATATCATGAAGGTTTCTAATGTTGAGACTAATGTAATGACAATAGAAAAAGCTAAAAAAAGTGGAGCTATAGCTCTATTTGATGAAAAATATAAAAATGATGTTAGAGTAGTGTCTGTAGGTGATTATAGTAAAGAATTATGTGGGGGTACTCATGTAAATAACTCAGGTGAAATCGGATTATTTAAAATTTTATCTGAAACAGGGGTAGCTGCAGGTGTTAGAAGAATTGAAGCTATAACAGGAAACAAATGTATAAAATATGTAGAGGATAAAGATAATTTGTTAAAAGATATATCTAATACATTAAAATGTTCTGAGAAAGATATAATAAATAAATTACAAACTCAATTAGATGAATTAAAAGATAAAGAAAAGGAAATAATATTACTAAAAAGGAAACTCGCTAGTTCTTCAGTAGACGAGATGTTAGATAATATTAAAGAGGTTAATGGTGTCAAGGTAATTTGTGGAACAGTTAAAGACATGGACTCAGATGCTTTAAGAGATTTAGCTGACAAACTTCGTGATAAACTTGGAGACGGTGTAGTTGTATTAGGAAGCAACATAAATAAGAAAGTACAATTTGTTGCAATGGCATCTAAGTCAGCAACAGCTAAAGGTATACACTGCGGAAAAATAATTAAAGAAGTTGCTAAAATTGCTGGTGGTGGCGGTGGAGGTAGACCTGATATGGCTGAGGCTGGTGGCAAACTTCCTGAAAAACTAGATAAAGCAATAGATAATGTATGTTCTATAATTGAAAGATTAGTAAAATAGTATACTTTTTGTAATAGTTGTTTTATAATATAACTAGTAAGAAGTTTTTGTATTATCGTTAATATGAAAGGATATTATAAAGTGATTTTCTAATAAATTTGAGTAGTGTAATTGCAGTGCTTATTTTATTACAAGGAAGGGGTGTATATAATGGATAGCAATCAAAATACAGTCCAATTTGATTTTGTAAAAGATAAAAAGGATTTAACAAAAACTATTTTAACCGATGTATATAATTCTCTTATAAAAAAGGGTTATAACCCGGTAAATCAAATGGTAGGATATTTAATTTCTGGAGATCCAACATATATAACGAATTACAATGGAGCAAGAGCGTTAGTAAGAAAGCTAGAGAGAGATGAAATACTTGAAGAAGTTTTAAAATCTTATCTAGATATTAAAAAATAAAATGCCCATAAGGGCATTTTATTTTTTAAATTTAATGATCAAATCAAATAGGCGGTTCTTAAAGGAGTATTAACATGAGAATAATAGGTTTAGATATTGGAGATAGAACAATAGGGGTAGCTGTATGCGACCCTTTAGGATTAACAGCACAAGGCATTACTACAATTAGAAGAAAAAGTATAGTAATAGACATAGAAGAAATCAATAAAATCTGTAAACAATATAATGTAGAAAGTTTTGTGTCAGGACTCCCCAAAAACATGAATGGTACTATAGGACCACAAGGAGAAAAGGTTCAGCGCTTTTGTGAGAAGCTTAAGGAAACATTAAATTTAGAAGTTGAAATGTGGGATGAAAGATTAACTACAGTAGCTGCTAATAGAGTAATGCTTGAAGGCGATTTATCCAGATCAAAACGGAAAAAAATTGTGGATAAAATTGCTGCAACATTTATTTTACAGGGATATTTAGATAGTTTAGGTACACATTTATAAAAATAATATCTATATAATATAGAATTTGAACTACAATATTATAATTATATATTTTGGAAGGAGAAAATAAAATGGAAAATAACGTTGATACAATATTGTTGTACGATGAAGATGGTAAAGAAATAAAATTTGATGTACTAACTAAACTTGATATTGAAGATAGGGAGTATGTTATAGTTGCACCAACTGGAGAAGAGGATATTGATGCAATTGCACTAAGAATTGATAAGGATGCAGATGGTAATGATATATTAGTTACAATCGAAGAGGATGAAGAATTTGAAATGATTTCAGAAGCTTATGATGCAATTACTGAAGGCGAAATGTAAATTGTTTTTTAAATCAATACTTTTTTAATAAGCATTTTAAATATAAATTTAACCTGATTAATCTGTTTTCTTAAAACTAAATGATTATCAATTGACAACATAGCAATAAAGTATTATTATATATACAGTAAACATTATTTACTATGGTGTTAAACGTTAGTTGTAGAAAAGGGGTATATATATGTCAAAAGTATCTCCAGAAAGTGTTGAGAGTCTAAAAGAATCTTTAAAACAAGAGGGATATAAGTTAACTCCACAAAGAAGAGCTATCTTAAATGGTATAATTAAGAGTGAAGGTAGTCATCTTACAGCGGAAGAAATATATGATTTGGTTAAAATTGACTGCCCAGAAATAGGTTTGGCTACAATTTATAGAACGGTTCAACTTTTAGAAGAAATGGGTGTAATTCGAAAGCTTGATTTGGATGATGGTTGCAGTAGGTATGAACTTAACCATGAAGATGAACATCACCAACACCATCACTTAATATGTAATCGGTGTGGTAAAGTATTAGAGGTACAGGGAGATTCACTTGAAGAACTAGAAGCAAGCGTTGAAAAAAAATATAATTTTAAGATTGAAGATCATAGTTTAAAATTTTATGGTGTTTGTGATAAGTGCTTAGGTAAATAATAAGCGAAATAAAGATGCAATTTTTGAATTTATGTGGGATAATACTATGAAAAAACAAATTTAATGGTACAATAAAAGTTAATTTATCCTTTATTAATAAAGAATAATAGACTATAGTTGACTTTTTTGCAAGATAATATTAGAATAAGTATAGTAAATGCGAAAATTGGGTACTTAACGACGTATCCAATTTTCGTTTGTGTAAAATGTGTAAACACACGAAAAAAATTGGAGGATTAATATGAATTTATTTACAAGAAATGACGTTAGAAATATAGCAATAATTGCCCATGTAGATCACGGCAAAACAACCCTTGTGGATGCAATGCTTAAACAAAGCAATATTTTTAGGGCAAATGAAAAAGTACAAGAAAGAGTAATGGACTCTAATGATTTAGAAAAAGAAAGAGGAATAACAATCCTTTCTAAAAATACAGCAGTAATGCATAAAGGAATTAAAATAAATATAGTTGATACTCCTGGTCATGCAGATTTTGGTGGAGAAGTTGAGCGAGTACTAAAAATGGTTGATAGTGTACTTCTTGTAGTTGATGCATATGAAGGCCCAATGCCACAAACAAAATTTGTTCTAAAGAAGGCATTAGAATTAAACCTTAACCCAATAGTTGTTATTAACAAAATTGATAGAAAAGATGCTCGTCCAACTGAAGTACTTGATCAAGTTTTTGATTTATTTGTTGAGCTTGGTGCAACTGATGAACAGTTAGACTTTGCAATTGTATATGCTTCTGCTAGAGAAGGTTATGCAAAGCTTGAAGTTGATGATGCAAGTGATAATATGGAACCATTGTTTGAATCTATAATAAAAAATGTAAAAGCACCAGAAGGTTATTTAGATATGCCACTTCAATTGCTTGTTTCAACTATTGATTATAATGAGTATGTTGGAAAAATTGGAATAGGTAAAATTGAAAGAGGAAAAATCAAAAGAAATGAGCAAGTTGCTCTTATGAGACAAGATGGATCAGTAAAAAATGTTAAAGTTTCAAGCCTTTATGTATATAATGGTCTTAAGAGAGAAGAAACAGAAGAAGCAATCCTTGGTGATATAGTTGCAGTTTCAGGTATTCCAGACATTAACATTGGTGAAACAATATCAGATGTAAACACACCAGAAGCACTTCCATTTGTTGAAATTGATGAACCTACATTAACTATGAATTTTATGGTTAATAATTCTCCTTTTGCTGGTCAAGAAGGAACATTTGTTACATCAAGACATATAAGAGACAGACTTACAAAAGAACTTGAAACAAATGTTAGTTTAAGAGTAGAAGAAACAGAAGCAGCAGATTGCTTTGCTGTAAGTGGAAGAGGAGAACTTCATCTATCAGTTTTAATTGAAACTATGAGACGTGAAGGATATGAGTTCCAAGTTTCACAACCAAGTGTTATATATAAAGAAGAAAATGGTCACAAATTAGAGCCAATTGAGTCCCTTACAATTGATGTACCAGAAGAATTTATGGGTGTTGTAATGGAAAAATTAGGACCTAGAAAAGCAGAAATGGTAAATATGACTTCTGCAATAAACGGATACACTAGATTAGAATTTAAAGTTCCTTCAAGAGGATTAATTGGATTTAGGAGTGAATTCATGACCGATACTAAGGGTAATGGTATAATGAATCACGTTTTAGATGGTTACGATAAATTTAAAGGTGATATTCCAACTAGAAGTAGAGGTTCTTTAGTTGTATATGAATCAGGTGAAACAATTACTTACGGCTTATTTAATGCTCAAGATCGTGGTGTTCTTTTCCTTGAACCAGGAGTAGCTGTATATGAGGGCATGATTGCTGGAGAATGTGCAAGAAGTGGCGATATGGAAATAAATGTTTGCAGAAAGAAACAATTAACAAACACTAGATCTTCTGGAGCAGATGAGTCACCAAAACTAGTCCCAGTAAAACCAATGTCACTAGAGCAATGTTTAGAATTTATTGCACTAGATGAACTTGTTGAAATAACTCCTCTAAATATAAGAATGAGGAAAAAATTATTAGATCCAGGCGAAAGAAAAAGAGCTGGAAGTAGAAAAAAATAAACAAAATAAACAAAATAAATAAATAAATAAATAAATAAGTTAATAGCTTTATTATTAAAAAAGAAAACCGGAAAATTTATTTGGAAGGTTTTCTTTTTTAATTTACATATTATTTAAAGATACATCGCAAGGACTTTAGTAACTTGCGTTATTGAATTTGGAGGAGACTAAATGAGTGGAGTAACATATGATTATATGGAACAATATATAAGAGAACTAATTCCAAGTAATGTTGGTATATTAGAAGAGCTAGAAGAGTTTGCACTTCTTAATAGAGTTCCTATAATTCAAAAAGAAACTGCTAAGTTTTTACAACTGGTATTAACTATGAATAAACCCAAAAAAATTTTGGAACTAGGTACTGCAATTGGTTATTCCTCTATTTTAATGAGCTTAACTCTCAATGGTTTAGTTGAAATTACAACAATAGAGAGAGATAAAGAGATGGTAAAGATTGCAAACAAAAACATAGAAAAATCTGGACTACAAAGTAGTATTACTGTTTTAGAAGGAGATTGTCTTGAAATTATGGAAAGTCTTCAAGGTCAATATGATATGATTTTTATGGATGCAGGTAAAGCACACTATAATCATTTTCTTCCTAACTGCTTGAGACTCTTAAATAAAGATGGAGTTCTTATTGCAGATAATGTACTTTTTAGAGGAATGGTTGCATCGAAAGAACTCGCAACACGGAGAAAAGTTACTATAATAAAACGCATGAAAAGCTATTTAGAATTAGTATCTAATAATGATGAACTTATAACTTCTGTAATACCAATGGGTGATGGCATATCAGTTACGATGCGAGTGAATACATTAAGTAGCAAGGAGGAATGAAACTAATGAAACCAGAAATACTAGCACCTGCAGGTAATTTAGAAAAGTTAAAAGCGGCCATAAATTTTGGAGCAGATGCAGTTTATTTAGGCGGAAGTAAATTGAATTTAAGAGCTTTTGCAGATAATTTTAGTAATGAAGATTTAAAAGAAGGCATAGAATTTGCACATTTGAGAGGAAAAAAAGTATATGTTACATTAAATGTTTTTCCTCATAATGATGATTTAGAAGGACTAGAAGATTATTTAAAAGAGGTATATGAATTAGGGGCAGATGCTATTATTGTTTCTGATCCAGGTATCATTATGACTGCTAGAGAAGTTGTGCCACAACTTGAAATTCATTTAAGCACTCAAGCTAATAATGTAAACTACAAGTCTGCTATTTTTTGGCATAAACAAGGGGTAAAAAGAATTGTACTTGCGAGAGAATTATCTCTTTGTGAGATTAAAGAAATAAGAGCAAAGTTACCTGATACTTGTGAACTTGAAGCTTTTGTACATGGATCCATGTGTATGTCCTATTCAGGAAGATGTCTTATGTCAAATTATATGACGGGTAGAGATGCAAATCGTGGTCAATGTGCTCAACCATGTAGATATAAATATTTCTTGATGGAAGAAAAAAGAAATGGAGAATATTTTCCTATAGTTGAGGATGATAAAGGTACCTACATAATGAATTCAAAGGACTTATGCATGATAGAACATATACCAGAGCTTGTAGAATCAGGGGTAATGTCCTTTAAGATAGAAGGAAGAATGAAAAGTTCATACTATGTTGCTTCTGTGTGTAAATCCTATAGAGAGGCTGTGGATGCGTATATAGCTGATAAAGCACATTATAAATTTCAGAAGAAGTGGATGGATAACCTATTAAAACCTAGCCATAGACAATACTATACTGGATTCTATTTTGGAGATCCAAACAAACAAATATATGAATCCTCGTCCTATATTAGAGATTATGATATAGTGGGAATTGTTCGTCAATATAACGAAGAAAGTAACATTGCAGTAATTGAACAAAGAAATAAAACATTTCTTTGTGATGATGTTGAAGTATTAAGACCATTAGGAGATAATATTATAATTAAGCTTAATGATATGAAAAACTCTAAGGGAGAAAGCATACCTTCTGCTCCAAGTGCTCAAATGTTATATACTATAAATGTTAAAGAAAAGCTTTGTGAAAATGATATTCTTATTAAGTCTAAGGAGAAAAAATAATGAATCGTCCTATTTTAATAGGGATAACCGGAGGAACAGGATCAGGGAAAAGTACTATTGCTAGAGAAATATATAAGCAGTTCGATGATACATGCATTGCTATGATAGAGCAAGATTCTTATTATAAAGATCAAAGTGATCTTTCGCTCAAAGAAAGAATAAAAACAAACTATGATCATCCTGATGCTTTTGATACTTCTCTTATAGTAAAGCACCTGAATCTTCTTTTAAAAGGAAAAGTTATTCAAAAACCTATATATAATTTTGAAATATTTAATAGAACAAAAGAAACAGTTTCTGTGAAACCTAGAGAAATAATAATATTTGAAGGAATTCTTATACTGGCTGATAAAGTTCTACGTGATATGCTAGATATTAAAATATACGTAGATACCGATGCAGATGTAAGGTTTATAAGAAGACTTACAAGAGATATTAAGGAACGCGGAAGAACAGCTGAATCTGTTATTAATCAATATTTAAATGTTGTTAAACCAATGCACGAACAATTTACTGAACCTACCAAAAGATACGCAGATATTATTGTACCTGAAGGTGGTCATAATAAAGTAGCTATAGATATAATCACTGCAAATATAAGTCAAATATTGCAAAAACATAAAAAACATGAATAATCTGTGTCAAGTATAAAACATCTCATTTTAGGCTAGAATTAGCCTATGTGAGGTGTTTTTATGAATGGTAGAAATAATATATTTGGTTATTCAAATCAAAGGAGTGAAATAAAAAAAAGAATATGGATTGTAATGGTTCTATTTATGTTTTTATTTTGTTTGTTAATTTGGAGAATCACAAGTTACATGTATTTTAATTCTAAGCCATTAAAAACTATGGCAGATGCACAATACACTATAGACGAACAATATGGGTCTCAATATAGTTTAACCGACTGTAATGGACGTGACCTCTTATCTTATGAAGTGAATTATTATGCGATTATTGATCCAGTGGATTATAAAAGATTTAATGAATATACTAGCAAATATGATTTAGAAGCATTAACTATTACACTACGAAACTATAATAAAAACTATGATTTAGAAAAAATCAAAAGCAATGGTAATGGTCAGAAACTAAGATATAAAATTGATGAACAAACTTATAATAAGCTTAAAGATATAACTAAAGTAAAAGGGTTTTATGCTTTTAAATCAAATGATGTGGTTAAGAATAATTATTGGAAAATAGAAAATATATTGACTAATACAAAATATTTTAATAAGTCAGGGAAAGAAGTACTAAAGAAACCTGAATCCTTAGAGATGCAAATATATAATAAAACTAAAAATAATGAATATACGAAAATTATGTTTGCTAAGGGAGTAAATGGAGAAATAGCTAAAGGTAAAATTATTAAACCTAAAAACAATATCAACGTAAGACTTACCATAGATAAAGAAATTCAAGATAAAGTTGAAAATATTCTTCATGAACAAAACTATAAAAAATATAATCAAATTGGTGTAGTATTGATGGATAGTAGCAGTGGAAAAATAAAGGCAATGGCACAAAAAGATGATAATACATATAATGCAAATTTAGGAATGGCAGGTACTAATGGTGCTTTGCCAGGATCAATTTTTAAAGTTATTGTTGATGAGGCTGGGTTAGATAAAAATTTAATAGATAATAATAAAAAATACACATTAAATCCTACCCTGTTTCCAGAAGAACCTATTAAGAAGAATGGAGGTCCATTTACAGTTGCAGATGCATTAACTGTTTCTTCTAATAACATATTCGCCCAATTGGGTTGGAAAGTAGGTTTTAAAAATATAAATGCCTATGCACAAAAGCAAGGAATGTTAAGCAAGGTATTAAATCTTCAGCAAGAAGCCAATGGTAAGTTCCAAGAGAATTTATTAAATCCGACTCATGCAGAGACGAGTCAAACATCTATTGGTCAGAATGTTACAATAACGCCTCTAGAAGCTTTAAGTATTCCTAATACTATTATAAATGATGGAATATATGTTCAACCAAAAATAATAGATGCATATGTTAATGAAAATAATAAAGTCTTAGAAACAGCAACTGCTAAAACAACAACTGTATTAAAAAGAGGAACAGCTGAAGCTGTGAAACTTCATATGATGGATGTTGTAAACAAAGAAAAAGGGGGAACGGGAGACGCAGCATACATTAAAGGTATGGATATCGGCGGAAAAACAGGGACTACGACATATTATGTAACAAAATTAGTGAATGGGAAAAAAGTAAGTCAGAAGTGCTCTGATGGATGGTTTGTAGGTTTTTTTGATTTAAATGGCAAAAAATATTCTATGGTTGTATTCGTAAATGATATTGAAATCAGTAAAGTAATAGGGGTAGCAGATGAAGAAGCTGGAGGTACGGCTGCCCCAATTTTTAAAAAGGTAATCAATTCTCTTAAAATAATTGATTAAATAAATTTATTGGATAAGCATATATATTTGAATGTCCATGCACTTTTGAATAATTAATTCATATTATATTAATAAGCTCTATTAGGAGGAACATCTGTGTTTTTCATAAATAGTTTATTGAATATGATTGGTAATATTACATTTTTAACAGCTTATATAACTGGAAGCAGTTCATTTCCCCAGCCATTGAGTGAGGAAGATGAAAAATCTTATTTAATAAAGTTAAAGGAGGGTGATCTACTTGCTAAAGGCATATTAGTTGAACGAAATTTAAGACTGGTCGCACATATAGTAAAAAAATATTCCTATCCAGGCAAGGATGTAGATGACCTGATATCCATTGGAACTGTAGGACTTATAAAAGCAATTGATTCATTTGATATAAACAAAGGAACAAGGCTTGCTACGTATGCTGCAAGATGCATAGAAAATGAAATACTTATGCTTATTCGTAATAATAAGAAAACGAAAGGCGAAGTATATCTTCAGGATCCTATCGGAATTGATAAAGAAGGAAATGAGATATCTCTTATGGATGTTTTAAGCAGCGATGAGGATTCTATTATAGATATAGTGGAAAGTAAAATTCAAATTAAAAAACTTTATGATAAGATTAATGTATGCTTAATGGATAGGGAAAAAATGATAGTTCAAATGCGTTATGGATTGATTGATGGTAGCCCTCGAACACAAAGAGAAATTGCATTAATACTCGGAATTTCTAGGTCGTATGTGTCTAGAATTGAAAAGAGAGCATTAAAGAAACTTAATAAAGAATTGAATAGTACTACTAAAAATACATTAAATAATTATAAAAAATTGTAACAACTATGGTATAATTGTAAATTGTACACAAGTATTTATAATAAAGTATCCAACAAATTGTAATTAAAGTTACAATATATTTTCCGAAAGATAATTGTATAAACTGATTATCCCACAAAAAGCTTGTAATTACTTCCAAACGTAGTAATTATGATATAATAATATCAAAATCAGTACGTAGAGGAGGATTACTATGTTTTGCAAAAATAACGTTC
>NZ_JAHLEC010000020.1 GCF_018861705.1 Clostridium psychrophilum
TTGTTCTATGCCCAGAATGTGATGCAAATATGATAATCAAAGGACGATGAGATTATCATATTTGCTTGGCATAAGGGTTTTTACTCGACCGTAGGGAGATTTTGTTCTTAAATATATTGAAAAAGAATTTGAGTCTGGGATGTTTTTTTGATTATGTAAGAAAATATATGACTCACTATAACAAAATAAAACATATTTGCATTTAATTATTAAATATGGTAATAATATATAGTAACAAGTGTTATAGTAGATTAAAAGAAGGAGGGGTGGATGTTATGGGGTTACCCGCAATTATAGGTTTATTAATTGTTATAGGAAGTTTAGTATGTATATTTTATGCTGTGCCAGAAGAAAAATAACTCGTATGAATATGTTAGAATATATAAAAATCATAAGAATATATCATTTATAAAAAAAGAGTCAACGTAAAAATAAAATTTTACGTTGGCTCTTCTTAGGTTATTGTAATAGGCTCATTATGGAAGCACATTGCCAGCAACCGTGTATAGAAATGTGGTTTGAAAGGCAGATGTATTATGTTATTACTAATAATGTTTATAGCTAACTAAATTATTAATTGTAGTGCTAATTTAGTTTTATCTTCTAGTAACCAAGAGTTAACTAATCAGTTATTCTTCATCATTTGTATCTTTGTATACAAAGTTACAAGGGCTTCCTTCACAATTTAGGACCTCTTCATCATTTTCACCAGTATAAATTTTATTATTATCTACATCTTCTAATTTAGTTTTATCTTCAATCTTATTATTTATTGTTTCAGCTTTTGACATAAAATCACTCCTTAAATGTATTTATTATATAATACGTTATTTTATTGGAAATGATACTAGAAATTGAAAATAAGAATAGTATGTTAATATATTTTTAAAAAAGTAAAAATCGTTTTGAATTCATTATTATAAATTTCCTATACTTGGCATAATTCCTCTTGGACCCAGAATATATTAGAAATATATATAAATTAAATTGTAGAAATTGTTTGACAATTGTGCGAATTTAGAATACTATGTGTAATAAGAATTAAATTTATAAAGCTATGAAGGAGACAAAAATATCACATTTAAGACAACAGAGAGTCAACGTTTGCTGAGAGTTGGTGTTGATATGGATATGTAATAATCACTCCTGAGCTGCTTAGTTGAAATTGAGCTAGTGTGAAAAAACACAGTTTTGCAATGAGTAAACTAAGACGGATGCCTCCGATATAGGGCTATGGTTAAGGAAATGCATTTAATTATTTCTTATGACCAAAAATAATGAGGTAATTTATAATAGTAAATTACGAACTAGGGTGGTACCGCGAATCTTTCGTCCCTATAAGCATAGATATCTATGCTTATAGGGACGAAAGATTTTTTTATTTTCTAAAAAAAGGAGGAATTGTAATGTATAAAACTATAAGTGCAAAGGTGGAACATGGTATAGAGGCTTTAGTGAGAGTTACAAATACCTTAAGAAGAAAAGAATTTAAAATAACAGGACTTGTTATGGAAGAGTGTGAAATCGGTGGGTATTCTGATTTAAAAATAACAATAGAAGAATGTTCCAATTTAGGTATAGAACAAGCGATGATGCAGCTTAGAAAGATTATAAATGTATATGAAATAAAAGAATTTAAGGATGAAAATCAAATAAAAGAAGTGGAACCGTCATTAGATTTAGTTGCTTCGGTATCAGCTTGTAAATAGAAAAAAATGTATGAACGATATAAATGTTAATAAAAAATATATTAGAAGAGGGTGAGACAATGATGCTAAGTGGAGCTCAAATATTACTTAAGTGCCTAAAAGAGCAGGAAGCGAATATTGTTTTTGGATATCCAGGT
Organism: Clostridium psychrophilum; assembly: GCF_018861705.1. Taxonomy (GTDB): domain Bacteria; phylum Bacillota; class Clostridia; order Clostridiales; family Clostridiaceae; genus Clostridium_AD; species Clostridium_AD psychrophilum. The sequence continues at coordinate 1,847 of NZ_JAHLEC010000020.1, forward strand.
GGAGCTGTAATTCCATTATATGATGCACTTTATGATGAATTGGACTATTTCACTCATATTAGAACAGCTCATGAACAAGCGGCAGTTCATGCGGCAGATGGTTATGCGAGGGCAACAGGAAAGGTTGGAGTTTGTTTTGTAACTTCAGGACCAGGAGCTACGAATACCGTTACGGGAATTGCAACTGCATATATGGATTCAATTCCAATGGTTGTAATTACAGGTCAGGTAGCGCGGTCTTTGCTTGGACGTGATTCTTTTCAGGAAATAGACATAATGGGAATTACTTTATCTGTAACAAAGCATAGTTGTATTATAAAGGATGAAAAGGATTTGGCAGGTGAAATAAGAAAAGCTTTCGAAATAGCACGTAGTGGTAGACCAGGGCCGGTACTTATAGACATTCCAAAGGATATTTTTTTAAGTAAAACAGAATATACAAGGGTAAAAAGAGAAGATAAAAAACACGATAGCACTTCTATGATAGATTTAGGAAAAATGCAAGAAGCAGTTAAAATGATTCAGTCTGCGAAAAAGCCTATAATCTATGCTGGTGGTGGAATAAAAACAGCCAATGCTTCAATGAAATTATGTAAGTTTGCACAAATAGGGGATATCCCAGTGGCAAATACATTGATGGGACTTGGCACTATACCAAGAGATAATAATTTATCACTTGGTATGGTAGGAATGCATGGTTTTCGCGAAACAAATTTAGCAGTTACTAATAGTGATTTAGTTATAGCTATTGGTGCTCGATTTAGTGATAGAGTAATTGGGAATGCAGATGAATTTGCGCCAAAGGCAAAAATCATTCAAATAGATATTGACGAAACTGAGATAGATAAAAATAAAAAAGTAGATTTATCTTTAGTTGGAGATATGAATGCTATTTTAGAAATGTTACTTTCTTATATGAAGCAGAAAAGCAGAAAATCTTGGCATAAGGAAATAGAGAGCTGGAAGGTAGCACCGCATGTAGATGTTAAGAATGAGTGTAAGAGCCCTAATAATTTAACTCATAATAATGTGCTTAAGTGTTTAAATGAAGCGCTAGAAGAAGATACAATTGTCACGACAGATGTAGGACAACACCAGATGTGGACAGCTCAACAATGGAAATTTAATAAGCCAAGAACATTTGTTACGTCAGGAGGCCTTGGAACCATGGGATTTGGACTTGGTGCTGCAATTGGAGCTCAAATGGGAAAACTAGATAAAAGGGTGCTTTTGGTAACTGGTGATGGAAGCTTTAGAATGAGTTGTAATGAACTTCAGACAATTTCGAAGTATAAGCTTCCTATAGTTACAGTTATTATGGATAACCACACTTTGGGAATGGTAAGACAGTGGCAGAGAATGTTTAGTAATGAAAGATATTCTGAAACTGATATAGGTAATGAAGTAAATTATGTAATGCTAGCTCAAGCTTATGGTATTGAAGCATACAAGGTCACTAGTGTTTTGGAATTAATAAGTGTTCTTGAAACTGTAAAAAAAGCAAGAAAGCCTATTCTTATAGATTGTCTAATAGATAAGGATGAAGGAGTATATCCAATTGTACCACCAGGAAAATCAATTCAAGAATTAGTTTTAGAATAAAATACAAAAACAAAAACAAATAAAAGTTGAGAAATAATGAAAAAAGCCTGAGAGAAAAGATCATCTCACAGGTTTTTTCAATTATTTTGCTTTAACAAAAGTATATTTAATCGCAGCTATAAATTCCTTCCCAAAATTTCTAAAACTATAGTTTTTTATACCACAAATCATATAATGCATAAATATGCCTTTTCGACCTCTTACATTTCTGCCTAGAGATACACCAACACTTGTAATATAAATGGGTATAATCCAGCCTAAGTCAACAGGTGTAAATGATTCCATTTCTTTGCCTTCTATATGAAGGGCTATATTTTTACCTGCATTTTTCCCGGATAATTCGGCGAAATTAACAGCACGTCGAAGCATATGATCATTCTTATCTTTTATGGCGGCTGCATCGCCAGCAACATAAACCTGAGGATATTTAGGAATCGATAAAAATTTATTTACGATTATTCGTCCATCAGAAAGAGTATCATAAAGACCAACTGGTTTCAAAGAAGTCTTAACTCCACTACACCAGCAAAAGAAAACATCTTTAATAACTTCACCGTTTTTAAGAACTATGTTTTTACCATCAAAAATTTTAATCTCATTTTCTAAACTTATATTAAATTTTAACTTATCAAATTTTTTCAATACATGAGTTCGTGATTTTTCAGAAAGCATAGGTAATAGTTTTTTACCTAGTTCAACTATGGTAACATTTATTTTCTTGCCTCTCTTTTTACATAATTCATATAAATTACAAGCAAGTTCAATTCCAGTAAAACCTGCTCCGGATATTACTAAATTGACTTCTTCTTTTTCTTTTACATGGTCTAAAAATCTTTTTCTTACGTTTTCAGCAGAGGCTAAGGAATCTAAAACATTGACTTTCTCTAAATTTTGGTTAAAATTTAAGAAATTGGTTCTAGAACCTAAAGCTAGAACTAAGTAATCATACATATATTTATTATCTTTTGTATGAATTATTTTCTCATCTAGATCCACTGATGTTATGTCTTCTTTTAGAAACTTTACTGATGGTGGTATTAAATTAGTTATATTTTCTGTTATATCATTTTCGGTAAGCCTATCACTAACTATTTCAGGTAAATTAGGTAACATAGTAGTATATCCATGTTTATTAATTAAAAATATTTCATGCGAGTTAGAAAGCCTTTTTGAAAGTTCCTTAGCTGCGTTTATTCCTGCAAATCCACCACCAACAATAAAAATCTTCATACATAATCATCCTCTCATATTTTATTACTCCCTAAATTAATTGTTTATATATTCAAAGATCGTTTTTGAATATTTCATAAATCATAGTATTAAAAGTATTTTTATAAGTAGAAGCAAATACATTCTATATGTCCCTGATATGTAAGTTTCTTATTTCATAATATATCTTGTAATTATTTTATGCTTTAGGTTTTTCGCTTTATGACTATTACTGTTTATAATTAAAAATATTTTACCATTATTATAAGTATTATTAAATCTATATATAATAAGAGACATTTAATTAATAAATTAATATTAGAGTATTATAATTATCCGTGAAAATTTCACATTTATCGCCGGGAAAAATTATGTTGCTAGTAATTGTTTTAAATATAGGCATGAGTCGTAAGAAAATAAATTCCTGATTATATTTAACTATACATATAATTGTAAGGAGTGTTTTTTTCGTATTTATTGTATTATCAAACAAAAGCCCTATTATTTAATAAAATAATAGGGCTTTTGTTTGATAGATTTTATTGTTATTTAATAGTATTTATTTTAATATTGTGTTTTAATCCTTTTGTTTTAGTTAGTGATTCAATTGGATAACCTAATGCAATACCGGAAATAGGTGTAAAACCTTCAGGTAAATCGAGCTTTTTTAATAATTCTTTATCAGCAGAAAATGATGATATGAAAGCCCATAGGTAAACACTACCTATATTGATATCAGTAGCTGCGAGAGCCATGTTTTCAATAATGCAACCTGTGTTAGCTACCTCAATATTAGGAGCTTTTTCGTTTGCTTTACCTGAAACAATTATTAATGTAGGTGCACCATAAAATGGTTTCATTTTTGGATTGCCAAATGTATTTGCAGTAACTTTTGTGATTTTGTCTAATAAATCGGAATTCTGAATGACTGTTATATGTACTGAATCATATGCACCCATGCCTACGGGTGCAGCACAACCAGCATTAAGGATTACATTTAAGGACTCATCCTTAATTTGTTCAGTTTTATAACCTCGAGTGGATTTACGCATTTCTATTGTTTTTATCATTTCCATAGTTTAGATCTCCTTTTAATAATATTTTTAAAGCTATTACTTATATTATATACTTTATAAGTTAGTTACTATAACGATAGCAATTAATAAAGTGTTTAACAACATTTTGGAAGCTTCAAGTCTGCCATCTTCTATAAGTGGCAGTTGTCTAGCCTAGGAAAATTACTTTGGTGGCAGTCTAAATCTGCTTCCAAAGTTGTTAATATTGCAGCTCCGCAGGAGATGATTTAATACTATTATTATTTTTATTTTAAATGCATTTATGTATCAGGAACAAAGGTTTTACTGAACTAAATTAGGGATAATGATATAAAAGATATTGGGAATATACAACAATATGCTGTATAATTTATACAGATGCTAAGTTTATAAATGAAGGTATTAATTTAATAACCAAATGGAGGGTTTAATATGGACATAATTGATAAAACATTAGCGCAAAGTATGCTTGACGAACATAATAAGTTTTTTCATACAGATGAAACAAGAAACATGGATTATAGAATTTCTGCGCTTAAAAAGTTGAAGAGTGTAATTAAAAAATATGAAAAAGAGATAATAAATGCTTTGTACAGGGATTTAGGTAAAAGTGAATTTGAAGCTTACGGTACAGAGATTGGCTTTGTTTTAGACAGCATAGGTAATTTTATTAAGCATTTAAAGAATTGGGCTAAGACTAAAAAGGTGACAACACCGTTGCATCAATTTTCGTCTAAGGGATATATTATGTATGAGCCATATGGAACTGTACTTATTATAGGTCCTTTTAATTACCCATTTCAGCTTTTAATTGAACCTTTGGTAGGGGCTATCGCTGCTGGTAATTGTGCTATATTAAAACCTTCTGAAAGTACACCGACTGTTTCAAGTTTAGTAAAAAAAATTATTGAAGAAACATTTGAAAAAAAATATATACAAGTTGTTGAAGGGGAAAGAGAGACCACATCGGTTTTTATTAACCTAGATTTTGATTATATATTTTTCACAGGTAGTGTACCAGTTGGAAAAATAATTATGAAGGCAGCAGCCGAAAACCTAGTACCTGTAACTCTTGAACTTGGTGGAAAGAGCCCAGTAATAGTGGATAAAACTGCAAACTTAGAAATAGCTGCTAAAAGAATATTATGGGGTAAACTTGTAAATGCAGGACAAACCTGTATAGCTCCTGATTATATACTCGTGCACAAAGATGTAAAAGAAGATTTTATAGAAAAATTAAAAAGCACAGTGGTAAGCTTTTATGGTGAAGATGCTTCTAAGAGTATTGATTATGGAAGAATCGTTAATAGCAGGCAATTTGAAAGATTATCTGCAATACTTGATAAGGATGAAAACAAAATTATTTATGGTGGACATTCAAATGCAGGTGCTTTGTACATTGAACCAACAATTATTGATAAAGTAAATTGGAAGGATGCAGTTATGCAAGATGAGATATTCGGGCCAATTATGCCAATACTTGAATATGAAGATTTAGAAAAAGTTATTGCAATGGTAAATGATAGACCAAAGCCTTTATCACTATATGTTTTTACTGAAGATAAAAATGTTGAAGCGGCAGTTCTTAATAGGGTTTCTTTTGGGGGAGGTTGCGTTAATGATACTATATTCCATGTAGCAAGTTCCAACATGCCATTTGGTGGAGTTGGAAATTCTGGTATGGGCTCTTATCATGGTAAAGATAGTTTTGAAACATTCTCTCACAGAAAAAGTATATTAAAGAAAAATACTTCTATAGATATAAAACTTATTTTTCCGCCTTATGGAAATAGAGCTAAACTTATTAGAAAAATACTAAAATAAAATTGTTTTTAATAATATTGGTATTAGTTGAACATATAATTAATAATAGCAGCAAAGTTACAACAAAGAGGGCAATTTTAGTTAAATGCCTTCTTTTGTTATATTCATTCTATTGTAAAACAGCAGTGAATGTAACACAATTATAATTGTCTTATAAAATATATTATTAAAGTTTGGGGGAGTGATTTACTCTGGGTTATTTAAAAGGATATGCTCATAAGTATGGTTTGAAATTTTGCATAGCAGTATTTTTTGTAATATTTGAAGCCTTTTGTGATTTAATGCAACCGACCATAATGTCCAAAATAGTGGATGTGGGTGTTGCAAATAAAAATTTAAATTATGTAATTCAAATGGGAGTAATTATGCTCATAATTGCTGGAGTAGGAGCAATATCTGCATGTATTCGTAATGTTATTTCAAGTAATGTTTCACAAAAGTTAGGAACAGATTTAAGATATGATTTATTTAAAAAGATTCAAGAATTTTCTTTTGAGAATATTGATAAATTTGAAGGGGCCACTTTAGTTACAAGACTTACAAATGATGTAACGCAGGTTCAAAATTTTGTTAATGGACTTATGAGGATATTTGTTAAAGCACCAATTGTAGGTATTGGTAGTATTATAATGGCTGCAAGACTAAACTTGCATCTATCCATAATTTTATTTGCGATTGTACCAGTAGTAGCTATTCTTATATATTTCAATATGAAGATCGGATTCCCATATTTTATTAAGGTACAGAAGTCACTTGATAGTGTAAATGGAGTTATGAGGGAGTATTTATCAGGAGTAAGGGTAGTTAAAGCTTTTAATCGATTTAAATATGAAACTGAAAGGTTTGAAAATAAGAACACTTTGCTTACACATAATTCGGCTACAGCTATGAAAATAACATCTATTTTTACTCCAATAATTGGATTTATAGTTAATATTGGTATTATTTTAGTGATATGGATAGGTGGGATATATGTAAACATAGGTAGTATGCATGTAGGACAAATAATTGCATTTACAAATTATATGACACAAATATTGTTCTCACTTATGATGGTAACTAATGTTTTTACAATGTTTGTACGTGCGAGAGCATCTTCAGAGCGTATTAGTGAAGTGTTTTCAGAAAAAAATAGCATGATCAATGGAAATAGAATTGTAGATAATTCTAAATATAGAGGAAGAGTAGATTTTAAACACGTGTCTTTTTCATATAATAAGGATAAGGAGCCAATATTAAAGGATATATCATTTACTTGCAAGCCAGGAGAAACTGTTGGAATAATAGGCTCTACAGGTTCAGGTAAAAGTACTCTTGTGAATTTAATTCCTAGGTTCTATGATGTCTTGAGTGGAGAAATAAAAGTTAATGGTGTAAATATTAAAGAGCTAGATATAAAGTCATTAAGAGAGAAGATTGCAATAGTGCCACAAAAGGCTCTGTTATTTTCTGGAACTATATTAGAAAATATGAAATGGGGAAGTGATAAAGCAAGTTTTAAGGAAATTAAAGAAGCTTTAAAAGTAGCTGAGGCGAGTGATTTTATTGATAAACTCCCAGAAGGTTATAATGAAAAGATTGGACAAGGTGGTGTTAATTTCTCAGGCGGACAAAAGCAACGTATATCTATAGCAAGAGCATTAGTAAAAAAAGCTGAAATTCTAATAATTGACGATGCAACCAGTGCAGTCGACACAGATACAGAAGTTAAAATAAGGGCAAGCTTAAAAAAATATGCTAAGGATTTAACTTGCATATTAATATCACATAGAATAACCTCTGTAATGAGAGCTGATAAAATAATAGTAATAGATAATGGGGAAATAAAAGGTATTGGAAGTCATACAGAACTTTTAAAGAGTTGTGAAATATACAATGATATCTTCCTTTCTCAAATTGGAAAGGAAATGATGTAGATGTCTGATAATAAATATAAAGATGACAATAAAAGCGTCAATATGCTTTTTAATGGTAGAAGGGGTGGGAGAAGAAGTAATGCACCTGTAGTGAAACCGAAAAATTTTAAAAAGACTTTAAGAAGATTATGGGGTTATTTTGGAGCTGAAAGGAAAACATTAATAACAATATTTATATTTATAATAATTGATTCCGCCGTAGTGCTTTTAGGGCCATATCTTATAGGATTAGCTGTCAATGCTATGTCATCTAATAATGGAAAAGTGGATTTTAATCTTCTAAGTATAATAGTAATTGTATTATTAATATCCTATTTATCAGATGCAGCGATAACCTTATTTCAAGGGTTTGCCATGGCAAGCTCTAGTCAAAGAATAGTTATGACTATGAGAAATAATTTGTTCTTAAAACTACAAAAACTTCCGATGTCTTTTTTTGATTCAAACAGCCATGGAGATATTATGAGTAGACTATCAAATGATATTGATAATGTTAGTTCGACGATATCACAATCTGCAATTGCACTTATGGCGGGAGTTATAACTATAATAGGATCATTTATTATGATGATAATTCTAAGCCCTATATTAACTTTGGCAAGCTTAATTACAGTACCTTTAGTATTTCTATTAACTAAAGCTATTACAAAAAGGACCGGCAAGCTTTTTAAATCTCAACAAATGGAACTTGGGAAACTAAATGGACAAATAGAAGAAACTATATCTGGAATTTATATAGTAAAAGCTTTTAATCATGAAGATAAAACTGTTAAGGAATTTGATGAAATAAATCAAAGATTGTGCAAGGTTGGACTAAAGGCTCAAATATATTCTGGATTCTTAATGCCAATTATGAATGTTATAAATAATATTGGATTTGCAGCAGTGGCTGGGGTGGGCGGAGTTCTAGCAGTAGAAGGCATGATCACAGTAGGTGTAATTGCCAGCTTTTTAAGTTATTCAAGGCAATTTGTAAGACCACTTAATAACTTAGCAAACATATTTAATACACTTCAATCCGCGGTAGCTGGAGCTGAAAGGGTGTTTGAAATACTTGATGCAGGAGAAGAAACAGAAGATGTAAAAGATTCAAAGGAGCTGAATGAATCCAAGGGACATGTTCAATTTAATAATGTGTATTTTGGGTATAGAGAAGATGTAAATATTCTTAAAAATATTAATTTTGAGGCCAAAAGCGGTGAAAGCATAGCACTTGTAGGACCAACAGGGGCAGGGAAGACTACAATTGTAAACTTACTTACTAGATTTTACGATGTTACAAGTGGTGAAATATATATTGATGGTGTTGACGTAAGAAAATATACAAGAGATAGTCTTAGAAGATGTTTTGGTATAGTCCTTCAAGATACCTATCTTTTTAGCGAAAGTATAAAAGAAAATATAAAATATGGAAATCTACAGGCAACAGATTTAGAAGTACAAAATGCAGCTAAAATGGCAAATGCACATGAATTTATAAAAAGACTTCCAAGTGGCTATGAAACATTACTTTCGGAGAGTGGAAGTAATCTTAGTCAAGGACAAAGACAACTTTTAGCTATTGCCAGGGCAATATTAACAAATCCATCTATATTAATATTAGATGAAGCTACTAGTAGTGTTGATACTAGAACTGAACTTAGAATACAGGAAGCTATGCTTAAATTAATGAAGGGGAGAACTAGCTTTATTATAGCTCACAGGCTAAGCACTATAAGAGATGCAAATAAAATAATGGTTATTGATGATGGTAAAATTATAGAGATGGGAAACCATGCGGAACTTATAAATAAAAAAGGCAAATACTATAACATGTATTTTAATCAATATAATAATAGTGAAGAGGAATAAGCTAATTAGTGCAAACAAAGAATCTAATTCTTAGTAATTTTCTTTATGAATATTACTGAGAATTATAAATATGGGGTTATTTTAGTTTATTATTTAAACTTAGAAGGAAAATGATAGAAGATGTAGAAAGATTGTAAGTATTATAAATAGATATAAGTTGCCTTAATAGTAATTTTGCATAATGTATAATATGATGATTTAGTTTTTTTAAGGAGGATGTATTTATGAAACGAGAATATTTAGAATTAAAAACATGTCGCACTGAAAAAGCTGAATTTACAAAAGGAAAAGAATATATTGTACTTGATACAACAACTGAGTATACATACGAATATGATTTCAATGTATTGCCTTGTTATAGGGTTGTAAATGAGAAAGGTGGTGTTGAAATAGTTGAGCCTGATCAAATTTTCTTCCCAACACATAGATTACTACAATCCATAAAAGACGTAGTATATTTAGGCATTTTTAATTTAGACAGTTTAAAGGAGGGCGAAACATATTCTGTTTTTAAAATGGGTGAAGAAAAAGGGCAACTTGTTTATACAATATTTGATGATTCAAATAAACTAATAATATATCCCACATCTTTGTTTGCGTCGCAGGATCAATATGTTAAAATGACTAAAGAAGAACTTTTCGATTTTAAGAATGTAAAAAAAGAAGAAATATTAAAATTTGAAGATTTAAGAAAAAAAGAAACTCAAAGGGCCTTATATGAAAAATTAGAATTTGAAAATACTAAAAAAAAGGAAGTTCAAAAATCTTTAGATGAAAAAGTGAGACAACAAAACATAAAGAATTTAAATAATCTAGAAATAGAAAAATTTAAACAATTTATAAAAATTTTAAGACCAAATATAGTAAAAAATAGCACTAATCCATTGACTAATAAAATGCATAAAATCACCAATTTAATAAGTAATCTTTCAATATTTTTTATTGTTGGGTGTCTTGCTACAATTATTTCTTTATTATTTGGTAAGGTCTTAATAAGTTTAATAATTAATATAATATGTTTAGGCTCAGGTTTATTAGTTTTCATATATTCAAAAAATAAATTATCTGGAAGTTTAATTAAAGATATTCCTACAAGTAAAAAAATTGATAAAGAATCACTAAATTTAATGGTTTCATTTAGTGATGATATATTGTTAAAATTAAAAAAAATTGAATTGAATTTATTAATATTAGAAAATGGAACTACTATAAGTAGTGGAAATGTTTCATTAATCAGAGAATCTGTCTCTTTTTGTTTAGATAGTTATAAAACCAAAGATGCTAATTTACTAAAAGATATATATGTATTTTTAGATAAAACACTTGAATATATATATAGCTTGATAGATGGTGATAATTCAGCAGAATTATATATAGAAAAGCAGGTTTATGAAAATGTATCTTCCATTATAAAAAGAAATACCGATGTTTTCGACTTTATGATTTCGGATAATAAGGAAATTAAAGAAATATTAAAGAAAGTGGATTAATTTTATATAGTAAACAATTATTATAAATGTGTATTTTATAAAGGTATATAAAATTAATAAGGTTTATAAGCCAATTCATAAATGAAGTGGCTTATATTTTTTGATTTAAACTGCAGATTTTTATCAAAGTAGATTCCAATTTTAACTTCATTAATAATTAGATATAATAGAAAATTATGTCTATAAAAAAACTTTATGGTGATAATAAATAATAAGTTATTATTTGTGAAGGAGTAGTATGATATGAAAAAAAAAGTGATTATTGTAGGTGCTGGAGTTGGTGGGTTGGCCACAGCGTTAAGACTTTTAAGCAATGGATATGAGGTTGAAATTTATGAAAAAGAAGAAACCATAGGTGGAACAGTTAACTTTATTCAAACTGAAGGATTTCGTTTTGATTTATCAGCTTCTATTTTGATGATGCCTAATTCTTATAAAGAAATATTTTCATATGTTAATAAAAACTATGCTGATTATTTAGAATTTATAGAAATAGATCCTATTTATAGGCTTTTTTCTTCGGATGGAACTGCTATTGATTTTAATACCGATATGTCTTCTTTAACAAAAACATTAGAGGGCATTTCAAAAGAAGATTCATTAGGATATTTTAAATTTATATCTGATGTTTATGAAAAGTATTTAATTGCCAATAAATATTTTTTACAAAAATCTCAAGATACGCCAAAAGATTCTTTTAATTTAAAATCTATACAAGAAGCTTTCAAAGTTCATACTCTTTCAAATGCTTATGAGTATATATCTAAATATATAAAAGACGAGAAACTACGCAATTTTTTAGCATTTCAATGTATGTATATTGGTATATCCCCATTCAATGGGCCTAATATCTATACTCTTATACCAGTTGTTTCTCAGCTATATGGATTGTGGTACATAAAAGGGGGCATGTATTCATTTATTAATGCCTTATCAAAGTTAATATATGAATTTGGTGGAATCATAAAGACTGGAGTAACTGTGGAGGAAATTTTATTTTTAAAGGACAAAGCTATTGGTGTAAAAACATCTCAAAAAACAGAAAAAGCAGATTTAGTTGTATGTAACGCAGACTTTTCTTATGCTATGAAGAACTTAGTAAAGGATGAGTATTACAAAGATAAATACAATGATAAAAAATTATCTGAAATGAAATACTCTTGTTCTACCTTCATTATTCATTTGGGACTTAGAAAAGAATATCCAAAGTTAGCAGTTCATAATATATACTTGGGTAAGAACTTCAAAGAAAACATTGAGTCAGCATTCAAAGGTATGTTGCCTAATAACCCTTCTCTATATATTTATTGTCCAAGTAGAATAGATAAAAGCATGGCTAAAATGAAAGGCGATTGCTTAAATATTATGCTTCGTGTACCTAACCTCTTTTTTAAAGAAGTTAAATGGGATAAACAAACCAGTAAGTTATTGACTAATATAATTCTAAATGAATTGAAAAACATTAAAGGACTTGAGGATATAGAAGAAAATATTCAATACGAAGATTGTTTCACTCCGCTAGATATGGAAAGTAAATTTAACACTTATGGTGGTACATCTTTTGGCCTTAGTCCAACTCTAAAACAAATGAACTATTTTAGACCACATTTTAAATCAAGTAAAGTTAATAATTTATTTTTCGTCGGTAGTTCACTGCATCCTGGTCCTGGAATATCTTTAGTTTTAAATTCAAGTACTTTAGTAACAGAAGAAATCTTAAAAATGGATATATATGAGTGAAGTTATTATAAGATAGGGAGATAATAAAAAACATATATGAAAGAAACGTATTTGAAATGTAACGTAAAATACCGTAAAATTCAGAAGTCCTGAATTTTACGGTATTTTATTAAATAATTAGTTGGTGCATTAATAGTTAGTTTATTGAAAACTCCGAACATTAATTACCAGAAGATCCAAAACCACTATCATTGCGGATAGTATCATTTAATTTTTTTGCTTTTGCAATATTAACTCGCATTACAGGACTGATTACCATCTGTGCTATTTTCATTCCTTCTGTTATCTCAAAGACATTTTGACCATGGTTAATTAGAATTACTCCAACCTCACCTCTATAGCCTTCATCAATTGTCCCAGGGGTATTTAAAACAGTTATTTGATGTTTTAATGCCAATCCACTCCTAGGGCGGACTTGCGCCTCTGTATTTTCTGGCAATTCTATACTAATACCTGTATTTATTAATTTGCTTTCACCTGGTTTTAGTATTACTTTTTCAATTGAAAATATATCCAAACCAGCATCACCAGGATGTGCATATTCAGGTAGTCTAGAGTTGTCATAAAGCAATTTTACTTTTAAAATTTTCATAAATAACCTCCATTCAAGTTTCTTATTCAAAAAAACCGATTATATTATTAAAAAAAGCAAGCACAAATGAAATAGTAGTTATAATAATAATTTCATATTCATAGATTGTGCAAGTACAATATTAACTTTAACTAATATAAAGTATAATATCACATTTACTAAAATTATAGCAAAATATTTAACGACATTTCGATATATTCTTTAATTTATAATTATTCTGGATCTAACTCATATCCAAATTTTAAAGTCCATTTTCCACATAAGCATATACTAAACAAAACTAACATAGAATATTGTCGTATGGAATTTTAGAATTTTAATTAGAGTCTGCCTTATGTTTTCTCTGAATATTTGTTTGGGGAAACTTTTTTCATAAGTGGGGGGGTGGATTAACATTTATGTAATGCATCTAATATAGATATGGTTGAAAGTTATAAATAGGGGGAAAATAGAATGTATTGCTCAGAGTGTGGAAACAAAAATATAGAAGGAGCTAAATATTGTTTCAAATGTGGAATTATATTAGAAAATAAGAAAGCAGTAAATGATGAGAATGATAATGTAGGAGTGGAAGAAGTAGTTGCGAACTTTAAAGCAACAAATAGTAGCAATAAGAAAATTGGGGCAAAGGGTTTGAAACACAAGCCCATAATTTCACAAAAAAAACAAATTACAATTAGTATATTTGTTTTTTCAATAATTGTAGTTATAATTGCATCTGTTGTAGGAGTTTTTATATATGAAAATACACATTAAATATATATCAAAAACAGTAAGTGTAAATAATAAGGGTATAAATAGTTAAAGTATAACAGTTATTGATTATAATTTTGCGTGTTCTATGGCAAACGCAAGATTGGCGGTTTTAAGAAACTTGATAGAGAAGACACCTATCAAATTTATAAACTGGCGAATCGTTAACAAGTCACAATAATTGATTTTATGATTAGAAGACTTTACATAGAATTATTCTAGCCGTATAATCAATGCAATGATAATTAAATAAAATAAGCAAGGGGAGCTCGTACTAATGAGCTGAGAAAGAGATGTTGTCTCTGACCCTCATAACCTGATTTGGGTAATTCCAACGTAGGGAGTTTTTCTAACAACGTTTTTTGTTGCAAGCTCTTTTGGAGCTTGCATTTTTTGTTCCCGATAACATTTATAGGGTGAAAATATTTGAAATATCTTATGATAGAACTGCTTAAGAGGGTAAACAGGTAAACATATAAATCAATATTTAAGGGAGGTTTTATAAATGATTTTTCTTATAACTAATAGAAAGCTTGCTTGCGATAAAAATTTTTATGAGGTCATTCAAGAAGCTATAAAAGCGGGTATTTATGCAGTTATTTTAAGAGAAAAGAATTTATCATATGAACTACTGTTACCTATAGCGGTTAGGATTAAAAAAATTATAGGTAATACAGGTGTAAAACTTATAATAAATAATAATATAGAGGTGGCTAAAGCCGTAGAGGCGGATGGTTATCACACTAATTTTGAGAGCTTTATTAATGAAAACCTCCCTTTTGATGGAACTAGAGGTGTATCTGTCCATAGCCTTGAAGAGGCAGTAGAGGTTGAAAAACATGGTGCAAATTATATATTATTAGGACACATTTTTAAAACAGATTGTAAGAAAGGGGTTCCTCCTAGAGGCACAGAACTTATTAGAACAATAAAAAAACATATTAACATTCCAATTATATCATTAGGAGGTATCCATCCATCTAATACACATTTAGTTATGGATGCTGGGAGTAATGGGATAGCTGTTATGTCATCTATTATGAAAGCTAAAGACCCATATTCTTTAACATGCGAATATATTTTAAGCATAAGCAAGTTCAAGCATTAATGCATAAACAAAAAAATCTACGAAGTGTGTTTATAGTAGAGCATAGGAATAGTTGAAGCTTTTCTGTGGAGGGGTTCAATTAATGTTTGATATTGAAGAAGAAACAATAAAATTATTAAAATGGTTAGGGGGGTTCGGAAAAGATTCTGCGGGTGGAGTTACAAGATTACTATACACTCAGCAGTGGATAGAAGCTCAAGATGCACTTAAAAAAACAATGGAAGATGAAGGATTTTCAGCTTACTATGATGAAGTAGGAAATCTTTTTGGAACGTTAAAAGGGAAATCATTTAAAGATGAAACCATTATGACAGGATCTCATGTTGATACTGTAAAAAATGGTGGTATATATGATGGACAATTCGGTATAGTTGCAGGAATAGTTGCTGTAAAGTATTTAAAAGAAAAATATGGAAAACCACTTCGAAATATTGAAATAGTTTCAATCGCAGAGGAAGAAGGAAGCCGATTTCCGTATACTTTCTGGGGATCAAAAAACATTTTCGGTATTGCAAAAACAGAGGATGTTGAAAATATAAAAGATGAAAATGGTATTTCCTTTGTGGATGATATGAGAAAATGTGGGTTTGATTTTAAAAATGAACATAACAAAATCCGAGATGACTTAAAAGTATTCCTCGAAGTACATATTGAACAAGGCGGAGTTCTAGAAATAGAAAAAAAGTCTGTAGGTATTGTAACAAATATTGTAGGGCAAAGAAGATTTAACATTAATATTAAAGGGCAGGCAAACCATGCTGGAACAACCCCAATGAGATACAGAAAAGATGCATTAGTTATATCAAGTTCAATTATAAATTTAATTATGGATTTAGCTAAAAAATATGGAGATCCACTTGTTGCAACAGTAGGGAAAATAGAAGTGATGCCAAACATTGTGAATGTTGTTCCAGGCAACTCTCTATTTACATTGGATATAAGGCATACGGATAAGAATATTTTAGTTAAGTTTACTGATGACATAATTTTAAAAATTAAAAAAATAGCTTCGAAAGAGAAAGTAGAAATTAATATTGATATGTGGATGGATGTAGATCCAGTGCCGATGAATAAAGACATTGTTAAAGTAGTGAAAAATCAATGTGATAAGTTTGGAGTGAATTACAAAATTATGTATAGTGGGGCAGGACATGATTCTCAAATAGTAGCTAAATTTGTTCCAACAGCAATGTTGTTTGTGCCTAGTCATAATGGAATTAGTCATTCACCAGAAGAATATACATTAGCAAAGGATTTAGCAGAGGGTGTTAAGATACTAATTCATTCGATTTATGAATTAGCTTATAAATAAAATTTAATATTGTGCACAGGGGAGTTGGATATACCAGCTGAGAGTAAAGATAGATTTCTTTTGACCCTAAACTTGATCTGGGTAATGCCAGCGTAGGAAGTTGCTTGTTTAAATGCCATTATAAACACAAGTCTACGGATTTGTGCTTTTATTTTTTTGTATATACCTTTTGTTTTTCTAGGCGCACAAAAGTGTTACCAATAAATGCACTTGCATTGCGTATCTAAAGATAAATATTTTACAAAATAAACATAATGGAGGAATATAAGTGAAAAAAGTTATGAGCATATTTACTAATGAATTAATTAATCCAAGCAGAAATTTATATAATAAAGATTTAGCTCCTGCAAAAGAACGTAAATGGGGAACATATAGTATTGTTGCAATGTGGATGTCTGATGTTCATAGTGTTGGGGGTTATACATTTGCAGCCGGATTGTTCTTTATGGGACTAAAAGCATGGCAGGTTTTATTAGCTGAACTTATTGGGGTATATATTGTAATGTGTCTTGCTAACCTTACTAGTAAAGTTGGTACGAAGCTGGGGGTACCATATCCGGTAATAAGTCGTATATCATTTGGTGTATTTGGTGGTAATATACCTGCACTTATAAGAGGAGTTGTTGCCGTATTTTGGTATGGAATACAAACTTATTTGGCATCTTTATCTATAGTAGGAATTATATTAATCTTTAATCCAGCTGCTAAATCTCTTATGACAGGCTCTTTTCTAGGTCTTAATTACCTTAATTGGATTGGATTTTTGATTATGTGGGTTATTGAATTGATAATAATTGTATTTGGTATGGAGATAGTTAGAAAATTTGATAACTTTGCGGGGCCATTAGTCTATATTTTAATGTCCTTTCTAATTATATATGTTATACAGGCATCTGGTGGCCATATTAATTTAAATGTTGGATTAGCAGATAAAAAAGTAGTTGGTCTAAATGCTGTTTATACATTTATGGTAGCTATTGCATTGGTAGTAGCATATTTTAGCACAATTATCCTTAATGTTTGTGACTTTACTAGATTTTCACCTAATAATAAAGTGGTTAGGCGAGCTAATTTTTGGGGATTACCTGTTAACTTTACTCTATTTTCTATAGCTAGTGTAATTACTACCGCAGGAACTATAGTTATTTTTGGATCGGCAATCTATGATCCTATACTACTTGTACAAAAGATTCCGAGTAATTCAGTTCAAGTTATTGGAGCTTTGGGATTTATGGTAGCAACACTTGGGATAAATGTTGTTGCAAACTTGGTTTCACCAGCTTATGACCTTTCTAACTTATTTCCGAGGCATATTGATTTTAAACGTGGTGCAATAATTGCTGCCATAGTTTCTATAATAATATTACCTTGGAAAATATTTGAGAGCCCAGATGTTATAAATTATTTTTTAGGTGGATTGGCCGCTTTCTTAGGTCCAATTTTCTCAATAATTGTAGTTGATTACTATCTAATTAAAAAAGAAAAAGTAGCTGTACAAATGTTGTTTCAATTAAATGGTCCATATTGGTATCAAAATGGGTTTAACAAAAATGCTATATGGGCGTTACTCATTGGTATATTTATATCAGTACCAGTAGCCATGATATCTGAATTTAAAGTTTTAGCTCCATTCTCTTGGTTTGTAGGAGTAATTGTAAGTGGAATTACTTATTGGTTATTAATGAAGGAAAATATAATTCCAGAAAACAATAATAATATAAAGAAAGGAATAGGGTTATGAGTAAGTATGATGTAATCATAAGAAATGGAAATATTGTATTTGAACATTCTATTAAAAAAGGTGATATTGGAATATTAAACGGTAAAATAGTTGAAGTAAGTTCAAAAATAGATGAATTAGCAACTGCAAGTGAAGTTATAAATGCAGAGAAACTTTATGTTTTACCTGGATTAATAGATATACATGTTCATTTTAATGAACCTGGTAGAACTGAATGGGAGGGGCTTTATACAGGTAGTCGTAGCCTAGCGGCAGGTGGAGTTACAACATTTTTCGATATGCCTTTAAACAGTGATCCGCCTTTAATTTATCCTAGTTTATTTAAAGTTAAAAAGAATTTAGCACTGGAAAAATCCATGATAGATTTTGGTATTTTAGGAGGGGTAGTCCCAGAGAACCTTAATTATTTAGAAGAACTTAAAAAGTGTGGAGTTATAGGCTTCAAAGGATTCATGTCAAACAGTGGTATTAAAGAGTTTAATTACTTAGATGATGACAGTTTATTTGAGGGGTTAAAAATAATATCGAGGCTTGACTCGGTTGCAATGATTCATGCTGAAAGCGAAGTTATAACTAAACATTTATCAACAGATGCAATATTAGATAAAAGGCTTACAGCTAAGGATTATGTTGAATCAAGACCTATTGTTTCAGAGATTGAAGCAGTGGACAGAGCTATTTGCATGGCAGAGGCTACAAATTGTAAAATTCATATAGTACATGCGAGTAATAGTGAGGTAGTTGAAAGAGTTAAAATTGGAAAGCGTAGAGGTGTTGATGTCACTGTTGAGACATGTCCTCATTATCTAAGTTTAACTGTTGAAAATTTAAAAAAGCAGGGTGCAATTGCTAAGTGTTCTCCTCCACTTAGAAAAAAAGAGGATGTAGATAAATTATGGAAATCATTAGTTGATGGGGATATAGATATTATATCTTCTGACCATTCGCCTTGTTTGCCTGAGTTAAAGGATAGAAGCGAGAAAAAAAATATTTTTGATGTATGGGGAGGCATATCTTCAGCTCAAAGCACATTAAATGTTTTGCTAGAAGAAGGATATTGGAAAAGGGGAGTTAAATTAGAGTTAATATCTAAACTAACCTCTGCAAATCCAGCTAAAAGATTTGGAATTTACCCATCAAAAGGTAAAATTTCACTAGGAAGTGATGCAGATTTGGCAATAATTGATATAAACAAATCGTTTATCCTTAAAAAGGAAGACTTGTTATATAAGCATCAAGTTAGCCCGTTTGTTGGTAGAAAATTTAGAGGAAAAGTGATTTATACTATTGCGGGAGGTCATAAAATTTTTGAAAATGGAAATATTGTGGATGAGGGTTATCGTGGTAAATTAGTAAGAAAAAAAGTATAGCAAGCATTCCAATACATATGATTATCCTTACACTTATATCATGGATTTTAGTATTTGCAGTTATATCAGCTGGGTTAAAAGAAATTTCATCATTAAAAAATACTTAGTAAAAGAAAAATAAATGAAAAGTAGAAAAGCACCTAAGAATTTAGGTGCTTTTCTACTTTGTTGTGGATTATGAACATTAGGATTATTGATATAAGATATTTATATATTAAATTTAATTATCAAACATCCAAATCTACTTTAGATGGTTTTATATCGCTGTGTGCGTCCTTATCATCATGATTCATGAAAGCATTAAGGAGTACTGCAACTACTGAAGCGGAAACTATTCCACTACTAAATATAGATTTGAAAATTGTTGGCGTTTGATTAAATATTGTAGGTACAGCAGTAATCCCGAGACCTATACCAATAGAACAAGCAACAACTAGCATATTAGAATTTCTATTGAAATCTACTTTTGCAAGCATTTGTATACCGGCTACTGCAACCATTGCAAACATTATAGTTGTAGCTCCACCAATAACTGGTTGAGGGACAATTGTAGCGAGTGCTGCGAATTTAGGAATTAATCCAAGTGCAATAAGAATGATTCCTTATGCGATAACAACAAAACGGCTTACAACTTTGCTAAGTGCTAATAGTCCTAGATTTTGATTAAATGTAGTATAAGGAAAAGAATTAAATATGCCACCTATAAGTGTTGCAATTCCTTCTGCACGAAGTCCACGTACAATATCTTTTTGTGTAATATCTTTACCACAGACTTTACCTATGCCAAGGTATGTTCCAGTTGATTCAATCATTACAGTTAACATAACAAAAGTCATCATAATTATTGAACCTAAATCAAATTTTGGCATACCGAAGTTAAAGGGACGAACTAAACTTATCCAATTTGCATTTGTGACTTGAGAAAAATCAACCATTCCCATAAATGATGCAACTATAGTTCCTAAAACTATGCCATTTAAAACAGAGATTGCTTGAAAAAATCCTTTAAAGTACTTATTGGAAAGTAGAACTATGATCATTACAAAGGCAGCGAGTAGAAGATTATGTACACTTCCAAAATCTTTTGCTCCTGCACCTCCTCCAATGCTAGTTACACCAACATTTATTAAAGAGAGACCGATCATTGTTACTACAGTACCTGTTACTATAGTGGGAAAAAATCTTAATATTTTACCATACAATGGTGCAATAAGTATAACAATAATTGCTGAAACCATAATTGAACCATAAGCTGTTTGCATTCCTAAACTTTTACCGATGATAATTATCGGGCCAACTGCTGCAAAGGTGCATCCTAAAATTGCGGGCAACTTAATTCCAACATGAGAACCTATCCCGACTGCTTGTATTAAAGTGGCAATTCCGCAAGTAAATAAGTCGGCAGCTACTAATAGTGATAGTTGGGCTGGCGACAAACCAACAGCAGCACCAATAATTAGAGGTACAGCAACTGCACCTGCATACATTGCCAGGACATGTTGAAGTCCTAAAGTCGCAAGTTGAGCAATTGGAAGCATTTCATTTACTTTATCTACTTTTTGTTCTTTTAACATGATAATAACCTCCTAATAAAATATTACTTTTTAATTTAATAAGCCAATATTTTAAAGTAATTAGGTTTATTCTATTATAGAAAAGTGACAGAGTCAATAGTGAAATATTATCAAATATTTAAAAATTCTGCATTATTAGTTATGCTAAACTCATAATTTCTTAATTTAATGCAAGATGCTATGAAGCAATATGCATTTAAATATATATACAATTAGTGAAAAATAAATTTCGATTAAATCTACCAAGGTTAATAACATTAAAAAAATCTCTGAAAATAAACTCAGAGATTTATTAAGGCTAGTGTGAAGAGTATTAATTTTATTATCTTAGGTATCTAAATTAATGTATTTAAATTTGTAATTATACATTCAAATTTGTTTCAGAAACTTTTATATCTGTGTGAGCATTTTTATCATCGTGATTCATGAAAGCATTAAGTAGGACTGCAACTACGGAGGCAGAAACTATGCCACTACTAAATATAGATCTGAAAATTATAGGTGTTTTATCAAATAATGTAGGCACAGCAGTTATTCCAAGTCCTACGCCAATAGAACAGGCAACGACTAACATATTTGAGTTTCTATTAAAATCTACTTTCGCAAGCATTTGTATACCGGCGACTGCAACCATTGCAAACATTATAGTTGTGGCTCCACCAATAACAGGTTGGGGAACAATTGTAGCGAGCGCTGCAAATTTTGGAACCAATCCAAGCGCAATAAGAATGATACCAGAAGCAATAACAACAAAACGACTCACTACTTTGCTAAGTGCCAAAAGTCCTAGATTTTGATTGAATGTAGTATAGGGAAAGGAATTAAATATGCCACCTAAAAATGTTGCAATTCCTTCTGCACGAAGTCCACGTACAATATCCTTTTGTGTAATATCTTTGCCACAGACTTTACCAATGCCAAGGTATGTTCCTGTTGATTCAATCATTACCACAAGCATTACAAAAGTCATCATAATTATTGAACCTAAATCAAATTTTGGCATACCAAAGTTAAAAGGATGTACAAAACTGATCCACTTTGCGTTTGTGACTTGTGAAAAATCAACCATTCCCATAAATGATGCAGCTACAGTTCCTAAAACTATTCCATTTAAGACGGAAATTGCCTGAAAAAAACCCTTAAAAAATTTATTGGAAAGTAGTACTATGATCATTACAAAGCCTCCAAGTAGAAGGTTACGTATACTTCCAAAATCTTTTGCTCCAGAACCTCCACCGATGCTAGTTACACCAACATTGATTAAGGAAAGACCAATCATAGTAACAACAGTACCTGTTACTATAGTAGGAAAAAATTTTAATATTTTGCCGTATAACGGTGCAACAAGTACAACTATAATTGCGGCAACCATTATTGAACCATATGCAGTCTGCATTCCGAAGCTTTTTCCAATGATGATTAGCGGACCAACAGCTGCAAAGGTGCATCCTAAAATAGCTGGAAGTTTAATACCTACATAAGATCCTATACCAATTGCTTGTATCAAAGTTGCAATACCACAAGTAAATAAGTCAGCGGCTATTAAAAGTGAAAGTTGTGCTGGGGTTAAACCCACAGCACCACCAATAATTAAAGGTACAGCAACCGCACCTGCATACATTGCCAATACATGTTGAAGGCCTAAAGTAGCAAGTTGACCAATTGGAAGCATTTCATTTACTTTGTCTGTTTTTACAATGTCTACATTTTTTGATCTTGACATGGATATAACCTCCTAGTAAGATATGAATTAACTACAAGACAATAACAAAAACGTTTACATATTTACTTTTATTATAATTATTTAAACTAAAATTATTATGATAAAGGGACATAATAAGTCTGAATATTCTGTGCTATCTAAACGCCAAATTACAATTTATTGTACAAACTAAGTTTAAAAATTAAAATTGAACATGACAAGGTTAATAAGTTCTTAAAAGCGAATGCTAATTTAGAAAATGATAATACAAGTTTTTATTTTAAAATGAGTTGTTTAAGAATATTTTAATATAGAATGTTAGATAAATTGGATACCATAATTTGAATCATTATGGCGTGTAGAAATTATGATACTAGGGACAAAAGTGAGAGTTACAAAAATTAGTATACTTTGTCCCTAGATTCACAAATGTTAATATTAAGCCTTTTTGTTATAAGTTTATATTAAGTCAATTAGATAACTAATTGTAGGTTAATTAAATCCCATTGCTTTCAAGAAAGTCGCGAAGTAAATTCATGCATACAGTTTTTCTGTATTCAGCAGAAATCCTGCCTCTGATAGGAACAATTTCATGATCATACTTTTTAAGATAATCTTCTTTTATAATCTTAGCTTCTTCAATTGTTTTGCCAATAAGCATAACATCAATATCAGCTCTTCTTATTATAACGTCACTAACAGCACCAAATGCAGTAGAGCAGTTAGCAATCTTACCGTCTTCTACATTAAAAAACCCGGCAAAGGATACTCTTGCAATTGCTAAAGCGTTTCTTGCACCAACTTTTTTATAATAGTAATTATTTAGACCTGTTTTACAAATGAGAATTTCAACTAATAGTTCATTAGATTGGAGGCAAGTCTTTTTTCTACCAAGGTAGAATTCAGTAATAGGAATTACCCGTTCTCCATTTTTACTTACAATACGCAATTTAGCATTCGCCGCGAAAAAAATTAGTGCACTGTCAGCCTTAGCAGACCCATTACAGATATTACCACCAACAGTGCCTAAGTTACGGATTGCTGGTGCTGCAATCTCTGATGATGCTTCCTTTAGAATGCTAGGTATAAGTTTGTTTTCAATAACATCAGTAAAGCTGCAGGCAGCACCAATACGAATATACTTATCATCTTCTACGATATTTTTCATTTCGGTTACTTTATTAAGAAACAAATATGTTGCATCTTTATCTGGCTTAATCATTAAATCTGTACCTCCAGCGTAAGGAGTTACTACCTCAGTTGCAAGGATCTCCAATGCTTTTGAAAGAGATGTTGGTAGATATCTGTTTACCATAATCCTTTCCCCTCCTTTGAAGCAATAGCAATTGCATTAACTATTGCATTATATCCGGTGCATCTACAAAGATTTCCAGAAATTCCATCACGGATATCTGCTTCAGTCGGATTTGGATTTTTAACAAGTATACATTCAGAAGCAAGTATCATACCAGGAATACAAAATCCGCATTGAACTGCACTAACAGAGGAATATGCGCTACTAAGAACATTAAACCGCTTTGTTTCTCGATAACCTTCAATGGTAACAATAGTACCTCCTTGTATGCTACCCATAGCTACCATACAAGAGTTAACCAATTTGCCATCAAGAATGACAGAGCAAGCACCACATTCGCCTTCTTTACAACCGCATTTTACTCCAGTTATGTGAAATTCACTACGAAGCACATCTAGTAATCTTTGATTTGCATTGGCAACGGATGTAACATCTTTACCGTTTAGAATAAATTTCATCATTATTTAATCCCCCTTTGCAATACTTTCATTGCATCCTCAGTTGTAAATGGAGCTTTATATAAGTTTTCACAAAGCGCGTTCTCCATTGCTTCAACGTAAGCTGGAGGTACGCCAACTAGAGGAAGTTCTCCTGCACCCTTTGCTCCATATGGACCGTGGGTATATGGATTATTAATTATTTTAGTAACAAGATTTGGAACATCAACGGCTGTTGGTATTGAATAATCACTAAAGTTGTTATTACGAATTATACCTTTCTCGTTGTAATCCATCTGTTCCATAGAGGAATAACCAATACCTTGAAGAAATCCACCTTGCATTTGTCCAAGTATTATATTCATATCTATAGGAACACCAACATCGAATATTCCCCATGCTCCAAGAATTTTTGTGGTTGCTGTAAGTGTGTCTACTTCAACTTCAATAGCATTAACAGACCATGAGTAGGTTGGATAAGCATCTCCATTAAATTTTTCCATGCTAAAAGGAATTACAAAATCAGGTTCAATAAAATGTTCTTCTATAATTTGTTCTTGCCCAGTTTTCCATTCTTTGCGAAGTTTTTCAGAGGCTCTCTTAAGCAAATCACCAACTATCATAAGTGAACGACTTGCAACAGTAGGACCTGAATCTGGTACAAGATCTGTATCTGGATTAATGTTTAATATCCTATCATAAGATATGCCAAGAGTATCTGAAACAATTTTACAGAAGGTAGTTTTTAGTCCTTGACCGATATCCGCATTACTAGCGAGAATGTCTACCGTATCATCTTTATTTTTTCTGATTTTTACAACAGCCTTAATTAAATCTCTCTCTCCACTTCCGGTAAAACCACAGCCATGATATATTAACGATAGGCCAATTCCTTTTCGGTATCTACCAGTCTGATTTTTGTATAATAGCCGTTTTGCACGATAATCAGTAAGTTCATCAATTTGCTGGATCATTTCAGGGAGAGGCACATGAAAGTGAAACTTGCCACTTGTAGATGTAGCATCATCTTGTTTGACCATATATTTTTCTTTGAGCTCTAATGAATCAATTCCCATTTTTTTTGCAATATGATCCATAATCATTTCAACTGCAAAGAAAGTCTGAGGTGCCCCGAAACCGCGGTACGCTCCACAAGGCACAGTATTTGTTTTGACTGCTCGTCCATTAACACGTAGATTATCAGTGCGATATACACCATTTGCACAAATCATTCCACGCTGCAGCACTACTGCTGAAAGTGTTGTGAATGCTCCACCATTAAAAATAACATCAACATCCATACCAGTAATTTCATTGTCTTTAATGGCTACCTTATATGTGCTAATAGATGGATGACGTTTTGAGGTGAATTCCATATCTTCTCGTCTATCAAAAATTATTTTAACGGGTTTGTTTGCTTTTATTGCTGCTACTGCGACCTGACAAGCTAGAATAGATGGAAAATCTTCTTTGCCACCGAATCCACCACCAGTAACATCTTGAATAATTTGGACATCTTTGTCTTCATATCCCAATGCTTTGGAAACTGCACCTTTTATATAGTATGGACACTGCATAGAACCACGTATAGTAATTCGCCCATCATGCGGATAAGCAATCATACCTTGAGGCTCAAGGTATGCCTGCTCCTGGTAACCAGTTTGAAAAGTTTCTATAAAAACCTGATCAGCTTCTTCTAATGTTTTATCTATATCGCCTTTTTCAAAGTTGTAATTAAAAAAAACAGTATCGGATTTAAGCATGTCAAGAATAGGTACTAGTTCTTCATATACAACAATAATTTCATTTAAAATTCTCTCGACTTCTTTAAAATCTGGACCAACAACCATTAAAATTGGATCACCAACATACTCTACTGTGTCATTGGCAAAAACAGGAGTATCATCAAGAACAATATGAACAAGGTTTATACCTGTTACGTCGCTTTTGTCAACAACACAATATCCTTTTGGCAATTTAGGAAGAATTATATTCGTGATACGTGCTTTTGCTTTTTCAGAGTGTAATAGTTTGCCATAATTCATATCCTTCATAACTTGATCATCTACATAAAGTGCATGACCGCTTATTTTTGAATCGTGGTCTTTTTTCTTTACAGAATTACTAATAGTTTCCATTTAGTTCCTCCTATACATTTAATTAAGAGGCATTTGTATAAATGCCTCAAATTTAATAATTACTCTTACCTTTCATGTAGTTTACCATCTTATCATAATCGGCTTTTGTGTCTGCATCGATTGTGCAACCATAATCATCAACAGAAACAGTTTCTATTTGATTTTCAAAATGCTTCCATACCTCCCGCAGACCACCTTCATTCTCAAACTGAAGGATATAATTTATACACTTATATGAAATTAATGGTGGATGCTGACGGTGTCCATCAATAGTAGGAAATACTACCATAGCATTACTTTTTAACATGGCTTCTTTCACGTCAAGAAAAGTTTTAATATCAATGGCTGGCATATCTCCTGGAAGAAGATAAAATGCATCACATGTATTAAGAGCCGTGATTCCGATTTTTGCAGATACTAACATATCTGTTTCTGAATATTTTAGGTTATGTGTAAATACTAATTGAGAGTTATCATATTTGTTTCTAAGTAGAACTTCAACTTCTTCTCCTCGATATCCCAATACTATAATAACTTCATTTACACCGGCATGAAGCATACTATCAACGCTGTTCTCAATCATAGTTTTACCATTCAATTTTAAAAGTGGTTTAAATTCTCCCATACGACTAGACAAGCCAGCAACTAGTATTATACCATGAGTTTCCAATTTAACACCTCACTTTCTAAATAGACAAGTACTATGGTAATTCTTATATCATATTACTTATTTTTTGATTTTTTATAAAATGTATCTTTTAATGGTAGTTGTGTACGAAATTTGCCATCTAATCTGTAATAAGCATGTGAACAAGCTGGAGCTGTTGGAATCAAACATAATTCTCCAACGCCTTTTGCTCCGTAAGCTTCAGAAATTTTTCCTTTAGCTTGTACAAGAATAGTTTCAAGCTTTGGAGCAGCATTTGCTCTCATAAGTCCTAAGGTACCTAATTTAGTTTTTGGGTAACCTCCTTCAACCTTAAAATCTTCAGTCAGTGCGTAGCCAAGTCCCATAATAATACCACCTTCAATCTGTCCTTCAACAGACTGTATATTAATAGGAGTTCCAACATCATAGGCTGCGACTACTTCCTCAATTTTTCCTTTTTTGTTAAGAACAACAACTTGAGCTCCATAACTATAACTTACATGACTTACTGGATTTTTTTTGGCATCTCCTAGAGGATCAGTTTTTACAGAAAATTCTCCATAAAATTCACGACCTTCTAAATCAGCAAGAGTTAATCCCTTATCTAATTCAACTTTCAATTTTTGAGATACTCTTCTTATAGCTTCACCAGTTACTACGGTTTGCCTGGAAGCTGTACTAGTTCCTGAATCAGGTGTACGAACAGTATCTGGTTTTTCATGAACAATACAATCTGGATTTAAACCTGTTGTCTCACATAATATAGTAGCACACATTATTCCAATTCCTTGACCCATGCATGCTGCAGAAGTTCTAATATGCACTTTCCTATCCTCAATGGATAAAATGCAACGTCCAATATCCTTCTTTCCCATACCAGTTCCACTATTTTTGAATGCAATAGCAATACCTGCATATGGATTTGACTCATACACATCCTTAACAGCATTTAAGCATTCTACCATGGCAACGCTTTCATCTGCTATTTGACCATTAGGCAATATTTGACCAGGACGAATTGCGTTGCGATATCGTATTTCCCAAGGCGTTATGCCAACCATTTCTGAGAGTAGGTTAATGTTATTTTCAGTAGCAAAGCAACTTTGTGTTACCCCAAAACCTCTAAAGGCTCCACCAACAACATTATTGGTGTAAACTGACATTCCAAAAATATCAATGTTGTTATAATTATAAGGTCCTGCTGCATGAGTACATGCTCTGTGAAGTACTGGCCCACCAAGTGATGCATATGCGCCTGTATCAGCAATAATAATGCCTTTCATACCTGTTAAATAGCCATTTTCATCACAAGCTGTTGTAAATTCTAATTCCATTGCATGACGTTTAGTATGATAATTTAAACTTTCTTGTCTTGAGAATTTTACTTTGACTGGTTTCTTTGTATACCAAGCCATTAACGCTGCAAGATGTTGAACACTCATATCTTCCTTACCACCAAATCCACCGCCCACAAGCTGTGATTGGCAATGTACTTTATCTATTGGAATACATAACATTGTGGAGATTTCACGCTGTTCATCATAGATGGATTGAGAACCAGAATATAAAAATATACCATCTTTTCCTTCAGGTTTTGCTATTGCACATTCAGGTTCCATAAATCCATGTTCCTGAAAAGGAGTTTTATATTTTCTTGTTACACTGTATTTAGAATTTTTAATTGCCTCATCTGCATTACCACGTTTAAGCATAGCACGACTCATAACATTTCCATCTTCATGTAATAATGGTGCATCACCTTTTAAAGCATCTGTTGGACAAGTAATAGGCTCAAGCTCTGTGTATTCTACCTCAACTAAGCTACATACTTCATCAAGTTTGTCTTTATGATAAGTTGCTACAAGTGCTAAAGAATCTCCTACATATCTAGTGGTTCCACCCTCTGCAATCATTACATCCCAATCTTTTTTTATATGACCAACAAGATTATTTGGAACATCCTTTGCAAGTAGAATTCTAACACAGTCTGGATGAGCTAGAGCTTTGCTTATATCAATTTTATCAACAATAGCTCTAGGATATTTTGAACGAACTGTTTTTGAATAAATCATTCCTGGCAATACAATATCATCTACGAAAATGCCTGTTCCGTTTACTTTTTCTATTGCATCAAATCTTTTAGATCTTTGTGCAACACCTAGCTTGCTAGGGGAAACTGGAATTTGAAGATTTTCTCTTATATATTCTGCAGCCATTAAAATAGCTTCTTCAATTTTTTTATAACCTGTGCAACGACAAATATTACCGTTAATTGCTTTTTTTACATCAGTTCTTGTTGGATTTAAATTAACATCAAGTAACGCTTTCGCGCAAATTATCATTCCTGGAATGCAAAAGCCACACTGAACTGCACCAGCCTCTGCAAAACAATGTTCATAAACTTCTTTTTCCCTATTACTTAATCCTTCAACAGTTAGAATATGTTTTCCTACAAATCTCGAAACCTTTTGTATACATGCTTTTACGGCTTTCCCATCTATTAAAATAGTACATGTTCCACAGACTCCTTCACTGCATCCATCTTTTGCAGAAGTAATTCTCAAATCATCTCTTAAATAAGACAATAAAGGTTTGTCCGTATTGGAAACTGAATTTTTACCATTGACATTTAAGGTAAACATAAATGACCTCCCATTTACAATAAATTACTAATTTATTCTTAGATTTATTATAAAGCAGAGGCCATTTTTTATCAAATTGTTTGTCAAAAGAACTTGGTTTTTATAAAATTCTGAAATCTAGAATAATCTGATAAATTCATCTTTTGCGTACTCACGTACATTGTGTTCAAATTGTTGATATTTTTTTAAAAATTCACTACCTTCTTTTGTTAAATAGGTTTTTCCACCATTCTTACCACCATGTTTTCTTTCAACCACGGTATAACCTAATTCATGTTCAAGTTCGTTTAGCATATTCCATGCTTTACTATATGACAATGCAATATGGTTGCAGGCACTTCGTACAGATTGTGTATCTTCTATTAAAATCAAGAGCAATTTTGTTTTAGAATTAAAAAACATAGATTCTTTTTCAATACTTACTCTAACAAAAGGATGCAGAATATGTTGATTATGTTTTTCTAAAAGTTGATTTGATCGATCAATATCATCCCCATCATTAAGAACACCTTCATCTTCTATATCTATCCATTGCCTTTTTACTCCAATATCACGAATGGCTCCTCGCATTCCCATATTTCCATTGTATTCTAAAACTTTTGGAATTAATTCAGAAGATATTAAAAGAGGATGGCCAGTTTTTCCATGAAAAGATGGTGAAAGCAATTTTTTACCAGACTCCATCATCTTTTGAATTGTATTTGGTGAAAACATAAGAATGTTTACTGGATTGAATATTACTTGATCACATTTATTTAGTAAATAAGATAGCCCTATTTTTGCAGAATCAAACATTTGCGAGTTTTCATACTGCTCATTATGCAAAAATATAACACCATAATCAGCTAGATCATGTTCAATTTTATCAGCCTCATATCCAATAATAACTACAATTGGAGAAATCCCGACCTGTTGAAAGGTGAGAACAATTCTTTTTACTGCAGTAATTGAACCCATTTTTAATAATGGATGTGGCTTATTTTCTCCTGACGTCCAACCTGTTGCAACAATTATGCCGCCTGTTGTTTTCAGTTTTTGTTTTTCATGTTCATTATGCTGTATATGCATTGTCAAAATCGGCACCTCCTTATTTTAAATTTCAATACAAATCTTTCAATATTTCTATAAAAACATTTAATTTTAGTTATAATCTAAGTCAGCAATATTTTTATATTGTACTAGAGTTTTTTCTTTGTCATTTCATTTTACAACATATTATTTATAGTTGAAAGGAAAAACAATTATACTTTAGTAGATGGCAAAATAAAAGATAGTTAAGGCTACATCAAAAATCTGAAAGTTCTTAAAAAGCCATTAAAGGATTAATAACCGTAAAAGTAGTGATTAAGTTTGATTAGCACAAAAATTCATAATATATAGTCAATTGAATATTGACAAGGGGGTATTGTTATAATAAAATTAGATCAACTAGTCAGTTAGTTTTAAATTACTTTTATTTATTAATAATAAGGAGTGGATATTTATGGTAGACATTAAAAAATTAATGCAAAGTTTAGAAAAATTAAATTATCAAAGCATGTACAATAATGATTTTTTATTGACTTGGGAAAAAACAGATGATGAGATTAAAGCAGTATTTACGGTGGCTGATATACTACGAGAAATGAGGGAAGAAAACATATCATCAAGAATTTTTGATAGTGGATTAGGAATTTCATTATTTCGTGATAATTCTACCCGTACAAGATTTAGTTTTGCTTCGGCTTGTAATCTTCTTGGTCTTGAAGTTCAAGATCTTGATGAAGGAAAATCTCAAGTTGCTCACGGGGAAACTGTAAGAGAAACTGCTAATATGATTTCTTTTATGGCTGATGTTATAGGTATCCGTGATGATATGTATATTGGAAAAGGTAATGCGTATATGCGTGAAGTGTCAAAGGCTGTACAACAAGGTCATAAAGATGGAATTTTAGAACAACGCCCAACACTTGTTAGTTTACAATGTGATATAGATCATCCTACTCAATGCATGGCTGATGCTCTTCATATTATTAATAAATTTGGTGGTATTGAAAATTTGAAAGGCAAAAAAATAGCTATGTCTTGGGCATATTCTCCATCTTATGGTAAGCCACTCTCAGTTCCTCAAGGAGTAATCGGCTTATTAACTCGGTTTGGTATGAATGTTGTTCTTGCACATCCAGAAGGTTATGAAGTTATGAGTGAAGTCGAAGAAATTGCAATGAAAAATGCGGCAAAATCTGGTGGCTCATTTACAAAGACAAATTCTATGGAAGAAGCATTTAAAGATGCTGACATAGTTTATCCTAAGAGCTGGGCTCCGTTTATAGCTATGGAAAAGCGTACAGATTTATACGCGAAGGGTGATAATGTGGGTATAGATTTACTTGAAAAAGAACTTCTTGCGCAAAATGCTAAGCACAGTGATTGGCAATGTACGGAGGAGCTTATGAGCACAACAAAAGATGGGGAAGCACTTTATCTTCACTGTCTACCAGCAGATATCTCTGGAGTTAGTTGTGAGGTTGGAGAGGTTGATGCTTCCGTGTTTGATCGTTACCGCACACCACTTTATAAAGAGGCTAGTTATAAACCTTATATAATAGCTGCTATGATATTTTTAAGCAAGGTTAAAAATCCACAAAAAACATTAGACACACTTATTAATTCAAAAAATGGAAGATTCTTAGGGTAAAATAAATAATTAATAAGATTAATTTATTTTAAGTAGTCAGATTTATAAGAGATGACTACAGCTCTATAAGAGATGACTACAGCTCTATAAGAGATGACTAATAAATGTATACGAGGGGGTGCTTTTATGAGTGATAAGATGAGATTAATTCCTTTTGAAAAGATGCTAATTTGGCTTACCAAAGAGTTAAATACAAAGGAATCTATTTTTGGTGTGCATAAAGATAAATTTTATTATAACAAAACTGAAAATTCAATTACCTTATTTAATGAAAAACTTACCTCACCACTTGGCCCTGCAGCAGGCCCAAATTCCCAATTAGCACAAAATATTGTATGTGCTTATTTAACTGGAAGTCGTTTTATAGAATTAAAAACGGTACAGGTTATTGATGGAGAAGATATAACCGTCACTAAACCATGCATAAATGTTAAGGATGAGGGTTACAACGTAGAGTGGTCAACAGAACTCAAAGTAACAGAAGCATATAATGAATATGTAAAAGCGTGGTTTTTACTTCATGTTTTGATGAAAGAACTTAAATTTTCAAGCGAAAGAGACTTTATGTTCAACATGAGTGTAGGATATAATTTGAGTGGTATAAAATCGCCTAAAATAGATGCTTATATTGAAGGAATGCGTGATGCATCGTCTACAAAAATTTGGAAAGAATGCGAAGAAACACTTCTTTCTCATATGGACATGTTCTCTGAATTTAAAAAAGAAGATTTGGAGAAAATTTCACCAATTATATGTAAATCGATTTCAATATCTACAATGCATGGATGCCCTGCGAGTGAAATTGAAGGAATTGCTAGTTATTTTCTTGAAGAAAAAGGTTTGCATACTTATATAAAAATGAATCCAACACTTCTTGGTGAAAAGTTTGTTCGTGAGACCTTAAATACTATGGGTTATGGTTATATATCTCTTAAGGGAGAACACTTTACAAATGATTTACAGTATTTAGATAGCGTTACAATGTTAAGACGTTTGAAAACGCTCGCAAAGAAACTAAATTTAGAAATAGGAGTTAAACTAACAAACACACTTCCGGCTGATATTAATAATAATGAATTACCAGGGGAAGAAATGTATATGTCAGGGCGTGCATTATTTCCATTAGCTATTTCTTTAGCAAGTAAATTGGCTAGAGAGTTTGATGGCGATTTGCAAATTTCTTATTCAGGTGGAGCAGATTTTTTTAATGTTGATAAAATTTTATCTACAGGGATTAGGCCAATAACATTTGCAACTACAATTTTGAAACCAGGTGGTTATGAGAAAATAACGCAAATGGCTAAAAAAGTAGAAAATTACTTTGATGGTGAAGTTTGTGGAATTAATATAAAAAGGCTTGATGATTTAGCTGAGCAAGCTATTAACGATAAATATTATTGTAAAAAAATACAAGCTATCAATGGTAAAAAAGAGGCGAGCAAATGTTTGGCTTGTAACAATATTTGTGAATTGTGCGTAGGCGTTTGTCCTAACAGAGCAAATATGGTTATTAAGGTCGAAGATGATTCGGTTTATAAACATGAGGTTATACATTTAGATGGTATGTGTAATGAGTGTGGTAATTGTAGCATATTTTGTCCTAATAAAAGAAAACCATATAAGGATAAAATAACAGTTTTCTCCAGCAAAGAAGACTTTGAAAATAGTGATAACAAAGGTTTCTTTATTGAAAACATCGAAAAAGGTATTTGCCTAGTTAGAACTAAAGAAGACAATATTATAAGCTACACTATAGGACAGGAAACATCTATTTCTAAAGAAATGGCAAGTATTATTAAAACTTGTATAAATAACTATGAGTATATACTTTAGTATTAGATTTTATACATTAGGGGTGGGAAAGCATGTTATTAATTGGAAATGGAAAGGTTATAACAAGGGATAATGCTAGACCAATTATTGATGATGGTTGTATTGCTGTTGATGAAAATAAAATTGTAGAGATTGGTTTAACTAAGGATTTTAAAAGCAAATATAGTAATGCAAAGTTTATTGATGCCAAGGGTAAAATTATTATGCCGGGGTTTATAAACACTCATATGCATTATTACAGTACTTTTGCTAGGGGAATGGCAAATGACAGTCCTCCAGCAACAAAATTATCTGAGATACTTAAAGGTTTATGGTGGAGACTTGATAAAACATTGACTTTAGAGGATGTTTATTATAGTGCACTTGTACCTATGATTGATCAAGTTAGAAATGGAGTTACCACTGTTTTTGACCATCATGCAAGTCCGAATGCAGTTACTGGAAGTCTATTTAAAATTGCAGACGCAGCAAAAGAGATAGGAATTCGAAGCAATTTATGTTATGAAACCTCAGATAGGGATGGAGAAAAAAAATGTGATGAAGGTATTTCAGAAAATGTAGAGTTCATTAAATATTGTAACAATAAAAAGGATGATATGCTAAAAGGCATGTTTGGACTTCATGCCTCAATGACTATATCAGACAAAACTTTATATAAATGTTTAGATGCAATAGCAAATTTAAATACTGGCTTTCATGTTCATACTGGAGAAGGTGCTGAAGATGCACAAGATGCCATGAAAAAATATGGCAAAGGGATTGTAGAGAGATGGTATGATGCTGGTGTTCTTTGTGATAAGACAATAGCAGTACATTGTATTCACATTAAAGAAAAAGAAATGGATTTGTTAAAAGAAACAAATACAATAGTTGTTCATAATCCAGAATCTAACATGGGAAATGCAGTTGGTGTTGCTCCAATTCTTGAAATGTATAAGAAGGGAATATTATTAGGGCTTGGGACAGATGGTTATACAGCAGATATGATGGAATCTTATAAAGTAGCGAATATTATTCACAAGCACGTAAATGGTGACTCTACAGTTGCCTTTAGCGAAATCCCGGATATGTTATTTAATAATAATAGAATAATTACTGAGAGGTTTATTGATGGTAAAGTTGGTATTTTAAAAGAAGGAGCATTGGCCGATATCATAGTAGTAGATTACAATTCCCCAACACCAATTAATGAAAATAATATTAACAGTCATTTGTTGTTTGGTATTAATGGACGCTTCGTAGATACAACAATAATTAACGGCAGGGTAGTTATGGAAAATAGAAAACTAGTTAATATCGATGAAGATAGAATTATGGCAAGAAGCAGAGAACTTGCAAGTGATGTTTGGAAGCGTTTTTAAAGGATACTATATAATTATTAACAATATTAACATTTTGTGATATTTTGTTTAGAAAAATCATTAAAAAATTGATTTTATATGTTACAAATATTAAAATATGGGAGGGCAAAATGGGAATAAATATAAATAAAGCAGAAATTTTAAAGGTATCAGAAAGAAACAAACTAGACATGTTTAAGTTTTTAAGAGATATGATAGCAATTCCAAGTGAAAGCTGCAATGAAAAAAAAGTAATTGAAAGAATAAAAGAAGAAATGGTAAAGGTTGGATTTGACAAGGTGGATATAGATCCTATGGGAAATATATTAGGTTATATAGGACATGGGGAACATATTATTGCTATGGATGCACATATTGATACAGTTGCAATAGGCGATATAAATTTATGGAAAGAGGATCCTTATAAAGGATATGAAGACGATGAAGTAATATATGGCAGAGGTGGATCTGACCAAGAAGGTGGAATGGCCTCCATGGTTTATGCAGGTAAAATTATTAAGGAACTCCATCTTGAAGATGATTATACATTAATTGTTACGGGAACTGTTCAAGAGGAAGATTGCGACGGACTCTCATGGCAGTATATAATAAATGAGAGTAAAATAAAACCTGAATTCGTAGTAATTACTGAGCCAACTTCTTCTAATATATATAGAGGTCATAGAGGAAGAATGGAAATAAAAGTTACAACTCATGGTATAAGTTGTCATGGATCTGCACCTGAGAGGGGCGATAATGCTATATTTAAAATGGCACCAATACTCAATGAATTAAAAGATCTAAACGAGAGACTAATTGATAATGATTTCCTTGGAAAAGGAACGTTAACCGTATCAGAAATTTTCTTTTCATCGCCTTCAAGATGTGCTGTGGCAGATGGATGTTCAATATCAATTGATAGAAGACTTACTGATAAAGAAACTTGGAAATATGCAATCAAGCAGATAGAGGGTTTGCCTTCTGTAATAAAGGCAAAGGCAGAAGTAGAAATGTACACTTACGAGCGTCCATCATATACTGGGCTCAAATATCCAACGGAGTGTTATTTCCCAACATGGGTTTTGCCAGAAGAGCATATAGCTTGTCAAACACTTGTAGAATGTTATAAGGGTCTTTTTAATAAGAAGCCATTAGTTGATAAATGGACGTTTTCTACAAATGCAGTTTCTATAATGGGTAGATACAATATACCATGTATTGGTTTTGGTCCAGGACATGAAGATCAGGCTCATGCTCCAAATGAAAAAACTTGGAAAGATGAATTGGTTAATTGCGCAGCAATGTATGCATTAATACCGTTAACCTATATAAACAATATTATTAAAAAATAATTTTTGGAGGAATATAAAATGGAACCAACTCTATTAGTTGTTGCTTTAGGTGGAAATGCACTTCAAAAAGTAGGAACCCCTGCAACGTCCGAGGCTCAGTTAAAAGTAATTAAGAAAACTTGTGAATATATAGCTCAGTTAAAATGCAGAGGGTATAAACTTGTAATAGTTCATGGAAATGGACCTCAAGTGGGAAGAATAGTAATGGCACTTGAATCATCCGCAAATGTCACACCACCTATGCCTCTTGATGTTTGTGGTGCCATGAGTCAGAGTTATATAGGATACCATATTCAACAATCATTAAGAAATGCTTTATTAAAAGTAAACAAGCAAATACCTGTGGTAACTATAGTAACTCAGGTAATTGTTGATAAGGACGACATAGCTTTTAATAATCCAACAAAGCCAATAGGTCCTTTTTATACAAAAGAAGAGGCAGAAAATTTTGAGATTGAAAAAGGGTATATAATGAAGGAGGATTCAGGCAGAGGTTTTAGAAGAGTGGTAGCATCTCCTGTTCCAAAGAAAATAGTTGAATTTTCAACAATAGAAAGGTTACTCGACACAACTATTTGTATAACTGCAGGGGGAGGCGGTATTCCTGTAACACTTGCAAAAGATGGCTCACTTAAGGGCATTGAGGCAGTTATTGACAAGGATCTCGCAGCTGAAAAGCTTGCTGAGGATATAAATGCAAATATTTTATTAATACTTACAGAAGTTGAAAAGGTCTCAATCAACTATAACAAATCTAATCAAGAAGATCTTAATCACATTACTGTACTTGAGGCGCAGAAGTATATGAAAGAAGGTCACTTTGCACCAGGTTCAATGCTTCCAAAGATAATAGCAGCTATCTCGTTTGCAAAATCAAATCCATCACATAAAGCGATAATTACCTCGCTTTATAGTGCAATTGATGCATTGGACGGCAAAACAGGAACAGTTATAACATTAAATAAATAGTAAAAGAAGTTATATTGTTAGCTATAATTACAATCACTATATTAAGAAGGGAGTCTTATCTTTGGGTATTTTACTTAAAGGAGGTAAAGTCGTAACTGCAGTTGATAATTATTATGCAGATGTGCGTTTAGAAGGAGAAAAAATTGTTTCAATTGGTACTAACATAGGTGAAACAGATGATGATATAATAGATGTTCATGATTGTTTTATTATACCTGGTGGGATAGATACTCATACACATTTTGATTTGAAAGTGGGAGCCACGACAACAGCAGATGATTTTGAAAGTGGAACAAAAGCAGCTATTGTTGGTGGAACTACTACAATACTTGATCATCCAACTCAAAACAAGGGGGAATCTTTAAAGGAAACTTTGCGAGCGGAGCATAAAAGATCTGATGGTGTTAGCTACTGTGATTACGGATTTCATATGGGCATTACTGATTGGAGTGATGAAACTTCAAATGAGATGAAAGATATGATTAAAGAGGGAATAACTTCGTTTAAAATGTATATGGCTTATAAAGGAAATCTTCAAGTAGATGATGGCGTAATATTTAAAGCATTGAAAAGAAGCAAAAAACTTAATGCCTTGATTTGTTTTCATTGTGAAAATGGAGATCTAATTGACGAACTTATAGCAGAAGCAGAATTTAGTGGAAATAAATCTCCATACTATCATGCTATGGCTAGACCGGTTGAAGTTGAGAAGGAAGCTATTACTAGGTTACTTATTATTGCAGAAATTGCGGATGCCCCAGTATATATTGTGCATTTAAGTTCAAAAGAAGGATTAATAAGTATCCTAGATGCTAAAAAAAGAGGAGTAAAAGTGTTCGTTGAAACTTGTCCTCAATATTTATTGCTAGATGATTCATATTATGGAGAAAAAGAAAGCAAAAGTTTTGAGGGAGCAAAATATGTGATTTCACCTCCGCTTCGGAAGAAATATGATCAGGATGCATTATGGGAAGGGATAAGTTCGGGTGAAATAACTACTATTGGATCAGACCATTGTTCTTTTAATTACAAAGGGCAAAAGGAGATTGGATTTTATGATTTCACCAAAATTCCGAATGGAGCACCAGGTGTGGAAAACAGAATGGGATTAATTTATACTTATGGAGTAGTAAGTGGTAAGATAAGCTTAAATGAAATGGTTGCAATAACGTCAACTAATGCAGCAAAAACATTTGGAATTTTTCCGAAAAAGGGAACGATAGCTGTTGGAAGCGATGCGGATATTGTAGTTTGGGATCCTAATTTTAAATCTTACATTATTGCAAAAGAGCAAACTCAAAACGTAGATTATAATCCTTTTGAAGGATTTGAACAGCAAGGCAGAGTCAAATATGAATTTTTAAGGGGGAATAAAGTTATATCAAATGCAGAACTGATTGAAAAAAAACCTATTGGAAAGTATGTATTTAGAAAGATAAATAAGTAGGTAGGTATTACATGGTTATAAATAAATTTTAAGTGCAATACGAAATTAATGTAATAGTTAAAGTAGGGGGCTTTTAACGACATTTCATAAGGAAAGTCTCCCTCTTTAATAAATGGGGGGATAACAATTAATAATTGTTATCTACTCCAGAGGACTACAAAGGCGTCATACCCTAACAAATAGAAAGCTTCAGCGGGAGTATAAATTTCCTTCTGAAGTCGTTAATATTGCAGCGACCCAGGAGATGATTTGATGCGTATTGATTATGCAGTTAAAGGAAATATAATTTTTACTAAAGAATTTGGTAAGTATGAAGTAATTAAAGATGGATATATAGTAGTTCAAGGTAAGCTTGTCAAAGGTGTCTATAAAAAACTTAGTGGTGAATTTATTAATTTGAAAGTAATAGATTATGGAAATGCAATGATAATACCTGGATTTGTTGATATACATTTGCATGCATCACAATTTGCAAATTTAGGACTGGGACTTGACAAGGAACTTATGCCATGGCTTGAGGAGTATACTTTTCCTGAGGAAGCTAAATATGCAGATGTTAGTTATGCTAAAAAAGTATACTCGTCATTAATAAGAGAACTATGGAAATTTGGAATTACAAGATCATGCGTTTTTGCTACAATTCATAAGGGTTCGACTAAATTATTAATGGATATGTTTGCAAAATCAGGTTTATCAGCATATGTAGGAAAGGTTAATATGGACAGGAACTCTCCTGATGATTTAACAGAGAAAACAGAGGATTCAATTCGTGATACAGAGGAAATACTTAAAGAATACTCTAATAAATATGAGTTAGTTAAGCCTATTGTTACACCGAGATTTGTTCCAAGTTGTAGCACTGATCTTTTAAAAAATCTTGGAAGGCTCGCAAAACAATATAATGTTCCTGTACAGTCACATTTGTGTGAAAACTATGGGGAAATTAATTTTGTTAAAAAACTACATCCAGATTGCAAAAATTATACTAGTGTTTATAGTAAGGCAGGATTACTTGGAGAAGTACCTACCATAATGGCTCATTGTGTTTTGGTGGACGAAGATGAAATAGAACTATTAGTAGAGAAAAAGGTTTTTGTAGCGCATTGTCCTAGTTCAAATTGTAATTTGGCAAGTGGTAATGCGCCTATTAGAAAATTGATTACTAAAGGTGTTAAAGTAGGCCTTGCAAGTGATATTTCAGCAGGAAATACATTGTCAATGATGGATATAATTGTAAATGCTGCTCAGGTTTCAAATATAAAATGGATTGAAAGCGGTAGAGTAGATAAACCCTTAAAGCTTACAGAATTGTTTTATCTTGCAACAAAAGGTGGAGGAGAATTTTTTGGAAAAGTGGGTAGTTTTGAAGAAAAATACGAATTTGATGCTCTAGTTATTGATGACAGTAGTATGCCAGCTTTTAAAACATTTTCAATAGAAGAAAGACTTCAAAGGTTTATTTATACTGGGGATGATAGAAATATTAAAGTAAGATATGTAGCTGGTAAAAAAATAGAAGAACCAAAAAGTTATTTTTAAAAATAGATAATAGTTATAAATCTAAGGAGACATTTTATGAAAATACAGGAAATAAAAGAAATAAAGGAAAAGCCTTCATTTTTGGAATCTTATTTTCATTTGAAAGAAAACAATTCAAATGTAAAGACAGAAATACTTGCAGGAATCACGACTTTTGTTACAATGGCATACATTATATTTGTTAATCCAAATATACTAAAACTAGCTGGTATGAATTCAGCAAATGCGGTAGGTGATGCGGCAACAAAGTTTAGCGTAGGTACTGATCCAATAGTATCATCTGTTTTTGTTGCTACTTGTCTTGCGGCGGCTATTGGTACATTTATAATGGGGTTTTATGCCAACCTACCTTTTGCTCAGGCACCAGGAATGGGTCTTAATGCATTTTTCACGTATACAGTATGTTTAACATTAGGATTTACTTGGCATCAAGCTCTATCATGTGTGTTAATGTCAGGAATATTATTTATAATAATTACAGTAACTTCGATACGAGAAAAGATAGTTGATGCAATACCTCAAAATCTAAAGTATGCAATTTCCGGAGGTATTGGACTCTATATTGCTCTTATTGGACTTAAATCTGGTGGCGTAATAGTTGCAAATCAAGCAACCCTTGTTGGGTTTGGAAACTTTGCAAAGCCAGGGACGCTACTTACTATATTGGGAATTACAATAACTGGTGTCTTGATGGCTAGAGGCGTTAAGGGGTCGATTCTTATTGGAATAATATCTACCACAATAATAGGTATTCCATTAGGAATAACATCTCTTTCAAATATACATGTGTTCAGTGCCCCTCCATCACTTGCTCCTACATTTGCTGCATTTGATTTTAGTGGTCTCTTATCAAAAGGAGGTACTTCAGTAGGCGGTGCCGTCCTTAGTGTTTTTATGGTTGTTATAACAATTTGTTTAGTTGATCTTTTTGATACTATCGGAACACTTGTTGGGACTGCAACAAAAGCCGGAATGCTTGATAAAAATGGCAAGGTTCTAAGAATGAGAAAAGCACTTTTGTGTGATGCAATAGCAACAACTGCGGGTTCATTTTTAGGAACAAGTACGGTATCAACATATGTTGAATCTACAGCTGGTGTTTCAGAAGGTGGAAGAACTGGACTTACTTCGGTTACAGTAGGGATATTGTTTGTTTTATCACTATTTTTCTCAGATCTTGTTGGATTAGTTCCTGGGCAGGCAACAGCACCAGCACTTGTAATAGTAGGTGTTTTGATGATGTCAACAATTAAAAATATAGATTTCGACGATTTTACCGAAGCACTTCCAGCATTTTTTACTATAGCGTTAATGCCATTTACTTATAGTATAGCT
This sequence comes from Clostridium psychrophilum, assembly GCF_018861705.1. Taxonomy (GTDB): domain Bacteria; phylum Bacillota; class Clostridia; order Clostridiales; family Clostridiaceae; genus Clostridium_AD; species Clostridium_AD psychrophilum. The sequence continues at coordinate 44,359 of NZ_JAHLEC010000020.1, forward strand.
AATGGAATTGCAGCAGCTATGATTTTCTATCCTATAATGAAAATAGCCACAGGGAGGCAAAAGGAACTTAGTCCAATTGTATATATACTTGCTGTATTGTTCCTTCTAAGATATATTTTACTTCCTTTTGTATAAAATCATAAAATCGTACATTAGCGGGGGAAATTATTAAATGTTTAAAATAAAAGATAATATTAATGTTGCCATGGAAAGGCAAAAGGCAGACATTGTCTTAAAAAATGCTTCAATAATTAATGTATTTACTCAAGAAATTGAAAAAAATGATATTGCTGTTAATAATGACATTCTCTAAAGACTCATTGGCGCCTGAGCGTTCATGGTCCGTACTAATACCAGAGCATATGTATGTATTAAGCTCTTTAGTACCAACATTAGGACAGTGCCCATCAATATTTTTATGACTCTTACTGACATCCAGAGGTTTATTTGACTGTAGCAGTTTTAGATTTATAGACTTATTTACCATATAAAATAAAACAATGGAGAGAGATGAAATTATTTTATGTCTAATGATGTTAAACAAAAGATACTTGATGCTGCAATGGAAATAGTGTCAAAAGAGAAAATAAGTGGTACACGTATGCGTATGATAGCAGAGCAAGCTAATATGAGTCAATCAAATTTACATTATCATTTCACATCAAAAAATGATTTATTGATTTCTCTTTTAGATAAAATGCAAGAAGAATTTTCTAATGATAGAAAAAAATATATCAGTCTTGAAAATAAAACTGTGGCTCAAAATATCAGAGGTTTTTTTGATCAGAAAAAAAATGATATTATTAACAAAAAAAAATTCGATTACACACAAATTGATTATTGGGTTCAAGGAACAGTGAATGAAGAGATAAGATTAAAGTTTCAAAATACATTTGAAATTTGGCGTGAGAGTATTCGTGAAGTTTTAAGCAAAGGCGAGCAAATAGAAGAAAAAGATCAGAAGTATTTGGATATGCTTCCATATTTAACTGTGTCTTTAATGCTGGGGGCCTCTTTGCAATACCTCATTGATGAAGGTAAATTTGATCTAGATGAATATTTTAATTTAGCAGAGAAAATGATATTTGGTAAAAATATAAAAAAATAAAACATTATACAGGAGATGTTAGTGTGAGAGATATAGAGGCAATAAAATATATTACTAATGAAGATGCGAGAAAAGTAGATTCGATAAAATCATCTGTAGAATTTATTGATAAAAAAGTTGTTAAAAAGGTTAGAAATTTTCATAAAAGTTTTGCAGAATATAAGGTAACACCACTTCATAGTTTAAATGAACTTTCTAAAGAACTAGGGGTTGGTAAAATATGGGTAAAAGATGAATCTTATAGGTTTGGATTAAATGCTTTTAAGGTTCTAGGTGGTTCATATGCTGTTGGAAAATACTTGGCAGACAAATTAAATATGGATATATCGGAGCTTTCTTTTGAAAAATTAAGATCTAAAGAAATCAAAGAAAAACTTGGAGATATTACGTTTGTTACGGCAACTGATGGTAATCATGGAAGAGGAATTGCTTGGGCTTCAAAACAACTAGGACAAAAATCAGTAGTATTTATGCCAAAAGGATCGTCGGAGGTAAGATTAAATAATATAAGAAAAGAGGGGGCAGAGGCTTCTATAACAGACTTGAATTATGATGATGCTGTGAGGCTTGCGAATAAGTATGCCAATGAGCATAATGGAGTAATGGTGCAAGATAGTGCATGGGAAGGTTATACGGATATTCCAACTTGGATTATGCAGGGATATGCTACACTTATTGATGAAGCTATAGAACAAATAAAGGAAGAGGGAGAAGAAATCCCTACGCATGTATTTCTTCAAGCAGGTGTTGGTTCTTTTGCTGGAAGTATACAAGGATATTTAGCATCTGAATACGGCGCGAACAGACCAATAACCACTATAGTTGAACCAAATGAAGCAGCATGTATATTTAATTCTGTTAATCAAAAAGATGGAAAACCTCATGCAGTAACTGGATATATGCCAACCATAATGGCTGGACTTGCTTGTGGAGAACCTAATATTGTTAGCTGGGGTATTTTAAGAGATTATGCTGATATGTATATATCTTGTCCTGATTATGTAACAGCAAGAGGAATGAGAATACTTGGAAATCCATTGAAGGGTGATCCAAAAGTTATTTCTGGAGAATCTGGTGCAGTATGTTTAGGAATGATGAGTTTAATTTTACAAGATAATAATTTAAAGGAAATATCTCAAAAATTAAATATAAATAAGAATTCAAAAATACTTATTATAAGTACAGAGGGAGATACTGATCCTGTTAGTTATAGAAAAATAGTATGGGATGGAGCATATGCAAGTATATAACTATAAAATAAATATAATAAATTGCAACACTTATTTTTGAAAATATGATACTATTTAGTATGTTAGAATATTTTTACCATCAGAGAAATCTGATGGATTTTAACTTTGAACAATAAAAATTTTTATGGCTTTGCAAGAGTATGTCATAGAATATATAGGAGGAGAACAAATATGAAGACAGTTTCGGTTTATGATTCTGTAGGCATGGTTTTAGTACATGATATGACACAGATTATTCCTGGGAAATATAAGGGAAGCCGATTTAAAAAAGGATATGTGGTTCAAGAAAAAGATATTCCGGTACTACTTGAAATGGGCAAAGAGAATTTGTTCGTTGTTAACTTAGAAGATGGTGGGGTACATGAAGATGATGCGGCAATTAGAATAGCAAAAGCAGCGGCAGGTATAGGCATTGAACTTAAAGTTAAAGGTGAGGGTAAAATCGAGCTAGTAGCATTGTATGATGGTCTGCTTCAAATTGATGTGGACAAGCTTATGGAACTTATTGATCAAGAGGAGGTTGTGTTTGCAACACTTCACAAAAATCAAATGGTAAAACAAGGTCAGGTAGTGGCAGGTACAAGGGTTATACCATTGTTTGTGTCAGAAAAAATTGTAAGGAGAGCAGAAACTGTATGTATGGATAATACAATTATTAAAGTTACATCATTAAAATCATTTAAAGTGGGGCTCGTAACTACAGGAAGCGAAATTTATCATGGAAGAATAAAAGACGCTTTCGGTCCTATTTTAAATAAAAAGTTTAGCTTATTGGGAAGCAAAGTTGTACATCAAATAATATCTGATGATAACGATGATATGATTTCAAATTCAATTAAACAGTTACTGGATGAAGGAGTAGACATGGTAGCAGTTACAGGGGGTATGTCTGTTGATCCTGATGATAGAACGCCATCTGGTATTCGCAAAGCAGGAGGAAAAATTGTAACCTATGGTGCATCTGTTCTTCCAGGTGCTATGTTTTTGCTTGCATATATTGGTGATATTCCTGTTGTTGGTTTGCCAGGATGTGTTATGTATCATAAAATTAGTATATTTGATTTGATTATACCAAGAATTATGGCAGGGGATAAGCCGACCCGAACTGATATTAAGAAATTGTCTCATGGGGGTCTATGTAGAAATTGTGAAGTCTGCACATATCCAAACTGTGGTTTTGGAAAAGCATTCTAAAATCTAAAATCTAAAATCTAAAGAAAAATAGAGATTTAAAATTAATATAGTTAATAAATAAAATTAATTTAATACTTAGCAGAATTTTAGTAAACATACGTTTAACTTTAGAATATATTTACAAACCTTATAAAGGAACTGTCTCAAAATAGATAGAAGTGTATATTTTGAGATAATTCCTTTATTATTGTCTAGAGTGATTGTGTTAATGATTTCCATCTGTGATAGAGTTATTGTCAAGTGTAACAGCACCATTTCGTGCTAGCAACTGACCTCTCACATTTGCACCAGTATTTACTGTGATGGATGTCAATGCAAAGATACGTCCTACAAAATGAGAATATGTTTCTAATGTTGCAGAGCTTCCAACTTTCCAAATTACATTATTTGGATTTGCTCCATTAATAAGCTTAACATTACTTCCTGTTGCCGTAATGAGCGTGGATGCAGTTTTAAATATAAAGTGAGCATTTGGATTTCCTTTAGCATCAAGTGTAAGAGTGCCTGTTATTCCAAATGTTCCAGAGCCTGAATCATAATTGCCATGAGTTAAAGTTTTTCCACCGAGCTGTGTAGGTATACGAGTTATAGGCATAACTGTGTTATCACTGTCATATGAACGTGTAAGGTCTGACTTAGCTACATTTGCAACAGAATCAGAAAGATGTGTATCTCCATTTAATGATAAACTCGCCTGTCCAGTGAGTGCAGTACCAGGGAATAATCCAACATCTCCGTTAATTACGGTATTTCCTGTATTAGTTATTGTTGTTCCTGCTAAAACTGCAAATCTATGGTTGGCAATTGCATTTGGCTGACTAGCAAAGCATGCATTGGGTACTGCTGATATTGCTAATATTAATAGTGTTGTTTGTAATGATATAAATCTCTTCTTATTAAGTATTTTCATAAATAAACCAATCCTTTCTTATTAAGTATTTTGATAAATTTAATCAATCGTCTTTATTCAAAGTTATATCTTAATTCTATTATTAATAAATGCAACCACCTCTTTTCGTTAATCATTGTATATTTCAAGGATTTTGAACTTTAATTAAGAAAATAGACTATATTATGGTAAAATTAGATTATATCGTAAAATAAAATTTATCTAACACTTAATCATATAAATATTTGTATGAATGTATAACGTTAGTGTAGAGTGGAAACGATATTATTTAGGTAGGTATTTTTATAAGCAAGGCTAAATATTTTTTCGTATGAGAGTTTAAATTGAAGATACAAATATATATGAAATTAGTACTTGTAACTTATAACCTTATACTACATCTTTTATTAGAATATTGCAACAAATGATTGTTAAGATTGTTGCATGTATGTAAAAATTCATTTAACATTGATTGGAGCTGAATAATGAAGTTTTTAACTAGTTCAGAAAAACTCAAAGCTACAAGAAAATATTTGAAAATGAAGCAAAAAGATTTAGTAGATGAAAATCTAACTAGAGGGCTCATTAGCATGATTGAAATAGGAAAAAGAGAAATAAGTAACAATGTTGCTATAAAAATTTACGCAAAATTTGAACAAAAGGCAAAAGAGCTTAATATTGAATTAAAGATAGATAGCGCTTATTTATTACGTTCTCCAAGTGAAGATGCAGAGTTATATTGTTTAAAAAAACTTAAGAAAATAAATAAGGATAAAGAAATTAAAGAAATTATTGAAATTGCTGATAAGTTTAATTTATTAAAGACCAAGGCTATGGGATATGGTAAATTGGGTGAGTATTATTTTAAAAAAAAGCAATATAATGAAGCTTTTATTAATTATAATTATGCTATAGAATTATTTGAAAGCATCAAATAAAATAAACTAAATAATAGTTAAATCATCTCCTGGGTCGCTGCAATATTAACAACTTTGGAAGCAAATTTAGACTGCTACCAAAGCAATTCTTCTAGGCTAGACAACTGGCATTTATAGAAGATGGCAGACTCGAAGCTTCCAAAATGTTGTTAAAAGTTCTAAGGGATACCTTGGAGCTTTTTTTAGTCTAAGAAAGAAAAAACAGATGCACAATAAACGTATAATATGATTAAGCCACAAAAAGCTATATTTTCTCCGGTAGGAGTTAAGCTATTTCAAATTTTAGGCTATGCCTCTTGAAAATATTGTAAATTAATATGAAAATTTCAA